>NZ_CP014325.1 GCF_001936255.1 Borrelia anserina Es
TTTATTTATTATACTAAAAACAACTAAAATATTTTAGTTGTTTTTAGTATAATAAATAAAAAACTTAACAACTTTGATAGTTTGTTAATGATAAATCTCTATATCCTAATTCCTACTAATCGTCAGACTTCTTTATAGAATTTACCTTTACACCAAATTTCTCAAAGCTTTCTGGCATAAGCACAACATCAATACCTGAATTTAAGGATTTTTTAATTGCATCTACTAAACTAAAATTATTCACAATTGCTCCCATATCATACGCATCTGTAATTATAACACTACAAATATTTAAATTATGCCTTATAATATTTACAATATCTCTTGACATACTAGTTACATCTCCAGAAATTTTAGGTACAAGTACATGCGCAAGCATAATAAATTTTGCTTCCTTTCCAAAAATAAATGGTACAAAATTATTTATCATCAAAAAATTTTTACTATAAGGCAGTAAAGCTAAATCTTTATGAGTATCAACTTTTGTGCCTCCAAGTCCAGGAAAGTGTTTCACTGCAGCAAAAACACCTTGTCTTTGAATTCCATCGATAAATGCCTCTATCATAAGACCAATATTATAAGATGAATATCCAAAGGTCCTACTACCTAAAGGACTATCGGGGGAAAATTTAGCATCTGCTACAGGTGCCATATTTAAATTGATACCAAGGCGTCTAAGCTGTTTGCCAAGAATTTCTCCAATCTTATATGCAAGTTGAGCATCTCCAGTCTTACCAACAGACTCCATAGCAGGAAATTTATAAACCCCTAACTTCTCATTCTCACCAGTCCTACTAACCAGTCCTCCTTCTTCATCAACAGCAATAAAAATATCAGAACCAAGATATTTCTTTAATTCGCTAATTAATTTTTTGGTTTGTTGAGCATCCTTAAAATTTTCTCTAAATAAAATAATTCCTACTGGGTTTATCTCTTTTAGCTTATCAATCGCATCTTTACTAAGCGATTGTACAGCGGTAGGATTAGAAACATTTCTAATACCAACAAAAAAATAACGTTCCCTCAAAACGTTACTAAAATCAACCCTTCCTAAAAATACATTAATATCTACAAGATCAGACTTATCATTTTCAAAATAACTATATTCTATTTCAGGAACAGCCCCTAATAAAACTAAACTATGAAATAAAAGTCTAAATACTAAAAATCTAAACATTCCATCTCCCCCCTCCAAATACCAAACCACATTTATTCTTTAACACATTACTAAGAGCATTATTCAAATATTTGGAAATATCAGAAAGACTACCTAACAAAAACTTACCATTTATATAATCACTCATAATAAGAACATCAACAAACAATTTTGCAGGCAAGAATCTATCGCCTCGATCGACCTCAAAAATCAACGGATTATCTACTATCTTTATAACTTCCCAAGTTATCTGTTCAATTGCAGTATATTTGCCAAACTCTTTATTCTGTTCAACAACCCTTATAGGCATATTTAATATTATTTCATCGATATGTTTTATCAAATATTCTAAATTAAAAAGACCGGTAGCACAATTAAACAAAATCTTGTTCCCACTATACTCAGCTTGTAGTATAATTTCTTTAGAAATTGTACTACCAATATCAACACAAGCCAAATGATCATCATCTAAGACTAAAACCCCTCCTTTTGTATCCAATGAGGTTTTAACACTAAATTCAAAGCCAGCAGAATTGTTTGTTATAGCCATTATAGCAAGGGCTTTTAAGTTAACAGTAAAACCAATATTATCAACATTACCAATATAAACAAATTTTTTTCCGGAATTATAAAGTTTTAAATAAACATCCCTTAGAACTTTAAAATTTTGACCATGACCAGCAGGCAAAGCTAACAGAGTTTTCTTACCATGATTATTATAATTAAAATACTCATATTGACCGTTGTCTAGTTTTTTATAACAATAAATCAAAGGCTGAATAGCTGTAAAAATATCTTCCTTTTGCAAGCCACAATAATTTAAATCTTTAATCAAGGAATCATCAAAAATATTATCAAAAAAATTAGAAATCAATTTATAAGTCTTAAAATTTGTCATCTGAAAAATAGAAGGCTTAATAGTTTTACCATAAAGATCACAATACTTCTTAGAAAGCATTAAAAGATGTCGTATTTTTAATGCTAAGAATGAAAATCCATAACTACCATCTTTATTAATATATGCAGGTGTTATTCCCTTTGGCAAATCTCCAAAAGACTCCCTAGCCTCAAGTATTTTATCTTTGCACAAAAAATATAATTCTTCATGAAAATCACTATTTTTCAATATATCAAAATAACTAGTTGCAGAACCCCCATTTAGAATACCAAATGAAAGATAAGGATAAAGCAATAAGCCTAGTTCTTCTAGCTTATCACCAGTAAAAACATAAAAATCACCTTCTGATGACAACACAAATCTTGTAAAATCATCAATATATTTCCTTAAATTATATTCAACAAGTTCTTTCTTAAACTTTAATTTAATAGGAGTATCAGCAAGATTTAAAATATTACTATGATTCTCATCAGGAAAATTTTTAAAAGACATGTTTAAAGTCTCAAGTTTATGCTTATTAAGCATATCAAGCATTCTTTTCGAAAAGATCTTATCTATCACTTCACACATACTAAAAACCTCATCTAACACAAGGTAAACAACAACTAATATTTTAAAGCATCATAAGTAATGATTCTTATAATAGAATATGTTAATATAATTATGCTACTACAATAAAGAAAAAATATAAACATATAATAATAAAAAGGAAAATATGCTAAAACACTATGTCTTAAACATGCTAAACTTAAAACATGCTATCAATGAAATGATATTTTCACCTTCAGGATTTAGAAAAATATTTGCAAAATCAAAAGATGAAAATTCAACAGATTATGAAATAAATGATGATGACAAAATACTAATTGCTCTTATAACCTTTACAATATCAAATTATCTCAAAGACAAACCAAAAGAATATATCAATATAGGACTAGATTCAAGAGCAACTGGAAATATAATCTCAGAGATAACAATCAAGACACTAATCTTAAATAATGATAATGTCAATTTTTTTGGAATACTCCCAATACCAGAAATCCTAGCTCACACAAAGATAAGCCAAAATTCAAAAGGATTTATATACATTTCCGCAAGTCATAATCCCAAAGGATATAACGGCATTAAAACAGGCTTAGATGATGGAGGAGTATTAAATTCAAATGAAATAAAGAAAATAATATCTCAAATCAAAGTCAACATTAAAAATAAAAATCTAATAAATAATCTAATAAAAAAGCTACAAAATTTTAATACTAATGCTTCGCACTTAAAAACATATGAAACAATTATCACTACACAGAACCAAAACAAACTAAAATCTTATAACTCATATAAATCACTAATGCAACAAATAATATATTCAGATAAACATAATCAAAAAAATATTGATATCTTAAAAGAAAATATCAAAAAAGAACCCATAGGAATAATAGGTGAAATGAATGGTAGCTCTCGTATTAACTCAATCGATAAAGAGATAATTGAATCTCTGGGAATAAAATCAGAATTTCATAACACTGAAATTGGTATCTTTAAACACGGAATGACTCCTGAAGGAACCTCTTTAAATATGTGCAAACAAATACTAGAACAAAAGTTTAAAAAAGACAATGATTTCCAATTAGGATATGTCCCTGATTGTGATGGAGATAGAGGCAATTTGGTTACTATTCAGAAACAAGAACAAGCAACTATTATTGCACCACAAAAAATATTTGCACTATCAGTACTCTCAGAACTTAGCTATCTATACTATATGGATATTAAAGATAACTTGGCCGTCGTAGTTAATGATGCAACCTCACTAAATATTGAAAAAATTGCCTCTTTATTCAACACAAAAGTTTACAGAGTTGAAGTCGGTGAAGCCAACTTAACTGAAATGGCCGACATTTTACGAAACCAAGGATTAGTAGTAAAAATTTTTGGAGAAGGCTCAAATGGAGGAAATATTACATACCCCTCAAAAGTAAGAGACCCACTAACAACTGTCCTTAGTATCATAAAACTTCTTAAAATTAAAGATCTTTATAAAATATGGTGTAAACTTTCCAATAATTCATATAATGAACACTACACTCTAGATGATATATTACAAACAATCAATTTTTATAGCAATGTAGAAGTATCATCAGAAAAAGCTATACTCCAAATAAACGTAGACAATCAAGAAATATTAAAAACTAACTATGAAGAACTATTAAAAAAAGAATTCATAAATCACAATAACATATTACACAAATTACCAATACATAATTACGAAATTATCAATTATGAAGGTATTACACAAAACATCATCAGAACAGGTGACTCCTCAGGAGGTTTTAAAGTTTTATTTAAAAATAATAAATGGGATATAATTGCAACTTTATGGATGCGAGGTTCAAAAACAGAACCAATATTTAGAGTACTAAGTGAAGTCATATCTGAATACAAGGACTTACTATATCCTCTCTTAGAGTTTCATAAATCTTTACTACTCTCTGCTAACTCACATTATTCATCTTGACAACAACTTATTAATGAACAAAGATTTGAAAAGACCGATACAGACTATAAATATAAACTCAAAAAATAGATTGTATAAATATCTAAGTTAAACTTTTAAATACTAATTAACCTAATTAACAAACAATAACCCCCATAAAGGGGGTATTAGATTATTATCTCAATTTTAGACCTACGCTTACACTAACTTCCTCTCAATGCATCCTTGCCTACTGAGCAATTTTCTTAAATTCAGCTTCAGCAGTACGATTCAAATTAATAAATTCATCACTACCAAGCTTATCATATAGTAAGTCTAAATTCTTTAACGCAGCCTTTAAAAACTGATCATACAAAGCTTTCTGTCGATCAAACCGTTTTCTCAACAAAGTCTCTCTTGCAGGATCACCTATTTCTACCTTATCAACAAATACATCAGCTATGTATAGTTGCCGCATAACACCTCTCATATGTTTCAAACAATTTTTAATATTAGCAGCACCAAAAGGAGGAGCAACTAGTAAATCATAAAGCTTATATTTAGTGTATGGTTCTATGGTTAATCCAGAGTAATCATAGTTATTAACAAGCAGATATAAATGCAACATATATCGAATAGCTCTTTTATCATAAATATCTAGATTAAAAGTATCATATATTTTAGAAGCCACCTCTGCAGATTTTTGAATTTCTTTAAATACATCCTTTACCTTTACACTCCGTTCAACAAGATCATTATACGCCTTTGAAGGATCATCACAAGCAACTTTTAACACTTTTCTATACCAATTTTCGCTTAACTCTATCTCAAAAAAATATCGTTCAATTGCATCTTTTATATTACTCACAGCATCCTCTGCTTCAGCTTGTGACTTTAAAACTTCTAAAATACTTCCAGCAACTGTCTTAAGACCGCTCTTACCAAAACTATCTATCAAACTATAAAACTCATCTAAAGCATACATTTTATAAAATTCTCTATATAAACCATATACACCCGGTATAAAATATTTAAAGTTCATTAACGTATCTTTTAGATATCTTATAGCTATATTTTCTTCATATTGTAACCCAAAATCCTCATAAACATTTTCATCAGACTTAATCTCTTCAATATCATCCCTTTTGATATCTGCTTCACCTTTATCTTGACATAAATTACAACTACCTAACAATAAAAGTAATAATAATATTTTAATTTTATCTATCCTCATATCTAATTCCTCTATTAATTCTTTAGCACACTATACACAAAAATTTCTTAAGGTTTTATTATATAGTCATAGGACTACATAATGCTATGCAATAATACCGCTACCTTCATAAATACCCTCCCCCTAAATCAGATAATACTCAAATTAATTACTTCTTATTACCGTAAAAATTTGACTAAAAAATCACGATTCAGACTATTCAATTTACTATCAGCAAGCTTAGCATATAAAATCACCACATATAGATTCATTGCATGCTTTTGATTAAAAAAAAACCGTAACCAATTAAGATTACAAACACCATTTTAATAGTAGCCAATTCATAAATATCTCCTCTATTTACTTCAAATATAATTAACACATTAAATATTGATAATTAGTTAAAAACTTTTAAATAATACATTGATTATAATCAAATAAATACTAAGTTACAATAATACAGATATCCTAACAAATCTCCGACTAATTAAAAGATTTAGAATTTTAATAACCCGACAAACACAAGCAACACTAAAAACTTTTATAGTGCAACCTCACTGATATATTTTGATTCTATAATATTTATGTGACATTAATGAACATTATACCCTTAAAAAATGAACACCTCGTAAAAAACCCCTTTAAAAAAAGGGAACATTTACAATAATCAATAAAATATTTTGAATAAACGATCTTCCTTTTGAAAAATTAAAGTATTTGGTAATTAATTATTAATTCAAAAGCTATTTATTTCAAGTTATTTGAAAAAATTTTAAAAGCTTTTTAGGGAACTCACAACACCTGGGAACTAGATATTATATAAAATGAATAAAATAGCTAATTGATATTTAATCCCATTCAATTAAGCATCATTAATAATGACCTTACTTTTTCCTTCCACCATATTGATATTTAAACAAAAAAACATATAATATCAAATAACACATAATATCACTTGAGAAAATATTACTAAATTATTTAATTAAAATTTGTTAAAGTTAATAAACAAGGAGAATATTGTGAGAAATTATTTCTTTATCAAATCTTTTTTAATAATTTTTTCTTCAACCTCTTGCAAATCAGACCTTAACGAGAACAAAACAAATCTATTTAATCAAAAAAATCAAGCAAATTGGACACAATCAATACAAAAAGACGATAGAATAGAATCACTACAGACAAACATAAAAGACAAACGTCAAGAAAAAGTCCCAACTAAGGAAACACAGATATTAGTAGATTCTTTAAAAACACAGATTCAAAATGTCACAGCCTTAATAGAGAAAGACAAAGAAAATATTCAAAAAAATGAACCCGCAGATCAATTTGGAATGAAAAATGGAGCATTTAAAATGATTACAGGCAATCCTAGCACGAAAGCTTACAACAATCCTGATAGTCAATGTAATAGAAGGCAATTTTATTCATCTATAAATTATGACGAAGAAAAAATTAGACAGCTTGGAATGATTCTTAATCAAATAACGGCCGATACCACTAACAGAGGACAATTGCATATAGATATTACAAATGCAGGAAGAGCCTATTCCCAATTTTTATTTGAAAGAGTAATCGATAAAACAAAAGAAGTTCAAGAAAAGTTAAATTTATTGCCCCTTAAAGACTTAAAAAAAATTACAATTAAAATTGATGCAATTATAAAACTAAAATTGTTGTGGCAAAACACTGTGGATAACATTATAAATGACTATAATAATGACACAAATGGAATTAAAACCGACAGCCAAAAATTAATTGAACATATAAAAGAAAAATATGGCAAAATACTTAAACAAAAAATTCCTAGAATCGGCATAATAGCTAGTGAAATTAACAAAATTTTAAAAACACTAAAATAACAACACTAAAGTTTTCTTAAAATGTTTACAATATTTTTACTTATTTGATTAATTTTATATAACTCAACTGTAAGATCAAATCCATAGTTACTAGTTATGTGGGATACTATTTTAGTTTTGTCAGTTTTAATATTGTTTTTATCATTAATATAATCGTTGATAAGACCCCCAACAATTCGTCTCCAAATTTTCCTTACCATTTCAAGTTGATCAAATTTGCTCTTAAGTAATGCTAAGTCATTGAAACTTAAAGACTCAAGTTGATCTTTTTTAGCAATAAGTAGTGAAAATAAGATTTCAAAGTAATTATAAACATACACTACTGATACATTTGTGATCTTTGTAAGCATATCATTCTTTATATAAGCAGTAGCTGCTGCTACTTGATTAAGAACTGTTCCGAACTCTCGAATTGTTTTTTCATCATACTCTAAAGATAAATAAAATCTCCTCCTAAGAGACTTATTAACATCATCACTTGCTTTTTTATTATTTATCTTATTATAAAGTATATCAAATGCCTTACTACCATTACCTGTCATACCAAATTGAGTAGCATCCTCGACCCAAGAAGAATTGTTATGTACATCTAATATAGGTTTAATATTACGAGCCCTTTCCATTAGGTCATCTATGAAGGCTTTTCTTAATTTTCTTACCGTTTCTAACTCTAAGCTATCAAGAAATTTACGCAAGCCTACTATGCCTGTCTCTGGAAATAGTTTAAGGTCTGCTTCGCAATTAGTTAATGTAAATATTAATACAATAATAATATTAGTAATATTAAAAGACGTGATAAAAAAATAAATTTTCAAAACATTCTCCTTGCTTTTTAAAGACAATAATAAATTAGCTTAAAATCAAAAGGTTGTTGTTTTAAAAGTTTATTTTAAGGTAACCATATTAAGATAATCTTCTTAAAACAGTTATCTCAATCCTAAAGAAAAAATAAAAAGATTAAGAGTTTAATAGAAGAAAATAAAAAACTAAACTGACAACATTAAGCATATATACAACATACAAAAAGATAATAAAATAAAAAATTTCTCAATTTAGTACAAAAGAGATAAACCAATTATTTAATATCATCACATATGTAAAAGTATAACACAAAAGAATCACACAAATTAACAATATCTTAAAAATAAATACAATACCTTAATCAAATTTAATATTTATTATAATATAATGAATAAATCATAATGCTTGCAAATACGGTCATATTGATATTAAAACCAAATCAATATATAATAATATAATATTTTTTATAATTAATAATTAATTACACAACAAGCATTATTAAATAAGTATAAACATATTATCAACGAATCAATATTGTCAAATAAATATGTTTAATCTTAAAAACAAGGAGAGTATTTTGAAAACTTATTTTCTAACCACATTTTTTATTTTAACAAGTTTAACTTTTATTGCTTGTAATTCAAATAAGGAATCAGACAGTAGTGATAGCAATACTATCATCAAAAAATTAAAAGACTATCTTAAAGAAGAAGAAGCAATATTACAAAAACATGCTGATCAAAATTGGATAGAACCTGAAAATCAATATGGCCTATCAGACCATATTGATAAGAATAAACTATTTGATGTAATTCAGTATGCCGCTGATAATCAAACATCTATAGCTTACAGCACTCATGATGCTATGTCTCTAAATGCTAGACGAGAAATATACCTAGCCTTTGAATATGATTCACACAACATCAAAAGCGTATTTAAACAATTTGCTAATAAAATCGCAAGACATATAAAACAAATTGAAATCAGCACGACAAGTAATGATATTGAAAAACTCAATACAAGAATAATAAAGTCTCAGTTAAGCCTTCTCTTAGAATATATTAGAAAATATGCTAAAAATTACTACATAGAAATATTTGGTACATTAAATGATAAAAAAGATAAGCTCAATCAGTTAAACCTCAACGATCTAAGAGAACTAGAAGCCAAGTTTGTGACAGTTAGATCAGCAAAGGCAAAAATCAAACAAGAGGCAGAAGTAATCAAAAATGAATTCGATAATAATATAGAAATTAACTCCACTTCAAAGCATAGACTTAGAAGTAATGCTAACGCCAATGAAATAGCATCTTATCTACAAAACAAACAATCAAAATTTGAAAATAATGCGCAGAAGATAGAAGATACAGTTGCTGACATTAAGAAGATCTTAAACAGGATAAAGTAATATTATTATATACCCATATATAACCATATATATAACCATTTTGTAATAAAGAGAAGAACACTGTTTCTTCTCTTTATTCATTAAAAATGAGCACTCAAATACAGTTATGTAAAGTAAAGAGAATATTTGAATTTTTATGAAAAAAGATTAAAAAATAGTGTATTTACTTGCTTCTAGTAGAGTTAGCTTATAGAAATTTTGTATTTCATCCAAATAATAAAATCAGATTGATTTTAAAATCAAAATGAATGTATAATATTTATTATAACACTAAAACATTAATTCGTATTTTTAACAAAAACAAGGAGGACGTTTTGAAATACAGATTTCTAACTCCTTTTCTTACTTCCATCTTATCACTCTTAACTTTAGGTGCTTGTAATTTAGACCCTACCAAGCCAAATGACACCTTAAATAATCACCCAAAAAACATATCCATCAACAAATCAAAAATAGAAACTAACGCTTTAAGTATAAAAAAGAACTTAATACATAAAATAAAAAGTAAAGTCACAATCAACTTAGAATTAATAAATAAAAAAATAGCAATCAGCACCAATAAAATTGGAATACAAAATGCTATCTTTGATGAAAATTACTATAAAAATATGTACCATCAGTTAACTAAAATACATTCCATAGACAAAGACAAAATAAGATTATTTAGCGCATCTTTAAACCACAATTTAACAAGATTGAAAGAAATGGAAAAAATTCTTATTCAAATAAGATCTATTAATACCCAAGACGGTAATAAACTCTACAAAGAAATTTTAGAAACAGGAATAGAATATAATCAAAAGACGTTCGAAGACTTAATACAACAAATAAACAAAGAACAATACAAGCTACCTTATTTTAATACTGCACAACTAAAAGAAGTTACGAATAATCTTGAGACAATTGAAAACTTAAGAAACACTTGGATAGAATTTATAGATAGTATCATTAATGATTACAAAAATGATACAGCAATTCAAAAAGATACAATAAAATTAATAACGCACATAAACACGCAACATAAAGCAAGAGAAAATAAAATTCACAGTATCAAAGATGTAGTTCAAAAGACTAAAAAAATGTTAAATGTATTAAAATACCAATATTACATCAATAAACAAATTAAACAAAATTAAGATAAAATTTCTTAAAAATACTCTTCTTCTCAATCAGACTTTACATCAAACCATCAATAAAAAAATCACTAAATGATAGACAAAAATTTTCTTATTTCTATACAAAATTAACTTGACACTAAAATTGTATAGTATATAATCTAATAAAAGAATGATTATTAAATAATAATCAAAATTAAATAAGGAGAAATATTTATGAGAAACAATATTACAAACAAAATTTTCATTACATTTGCTTTAACAGCACTTATACTAACTGGATGTGATCCAGGCAGCAGATGTGATCCAGACAGTAAACTTAACCAAAAAAATAACTCACCAAATATCGCCACAAACTCAATTAATCAAAAAGATAAAGCACAAAAAAACAACGTAATAAGTATTCTTAAGAAAAAAGTTACAGACGAACAAACCCTACAAAAAGGAAAGACTGAAGACCCTAATCAATATGGAATGAAAACAAACTTATTTCAAAAATTAACTCATACTAAAAATCAAAAAACCTATGATGATAAAGCTAATGATACTTTAAGAAAGCAATTCTATGCATCCTTGTCTTGGGTTAAGAAAACAATCGAAGATTTTGGAAAGATTATTGCTCAAATTGAAGGTGATAGCACTCACAAAGGTACTTGGCCTCAAGACCTCATAAACTCAGGACAAAATATCCAAGAAGAACTTGAAAAAGCAATCAACAAAATAGATTTAAAAAAAGACAAGCTTGAATCTTTAAGTCTTGAAAAGCTAAATGAAGTTAAAACCAAAGTTGACGAAATTGAAAAATTAAGACAGACTTGGGCACAATTTGCAGAGGATATTATCAAGGATCACACCGCTGATACAGGTCAAATTAAAAATGACGTTCAAAAACTAGTAGCTCATATAAAGACAAAATACGACACAAACATTAAACCTGAGCTTGATAACATTAAACAAAAAGGCAATGACATTCAAAAAATATTAGATGAAATAAAATAGCACAATAATATAAATTTAAAATATCACCATAATCTAAAGGGAAGAAAAGATATTTTTTCTTCCCTTTCTAATTAATAAACTTACAACTAATACTTCAGATAAACACAATAAAAAGGAAATTATAACATTTTTATTAATTAATAATGATTTTTTAAGTTATATAATTTATATTATTATATTATAATAGTTATTAAATAATAACTATTATAATATAATAATATAAAGGAAGGAGATATACTTATGAGAAACAATATTACAAACAAAATCTTCAGTATATTTGCTTTAACAGCATCTATACTGTTAAGTTGTAACCCTTACCCCCTGGATCACATAAACCTTAAGACAAATGAAACTCAAAGTAATGACACAACAAAACTGAAAAATATAAATACAAATCCACAACTATCTAATATCAGTGATAAAAATGCAAAGCAAGCACAAGATCAATCAAGAAAATCACAAGAAATAGAATCAGAAGTAGACAAAACAGCTCTAATAAATGAAATAATAAGCAAAGCTCAAACTAACTTAGCTTCAATAAAGAAATATAATAACAATACCGAAGATCCTGAACAATATGGAATGAAATGGGGAGCGTTTAAAATTTTAACTAACAAGGACAATAAAGAAACAATAAATTCTAATCAAAATACACACATGAGAAAGAAATTTTATTCATCCTTAGAGTGGAAAGAAGAAAGAATTAAAAAGCTTGGCAAAATCATTAACATAATAAGCAAAACTAACACCAGCGAGTTGGCAAAAATACTCATACTAACAGGAACAAATTATGCTTACATACGTTTTGAATGGGGAATGGAAATAATAAACAGAAAAAAAGACAATCTTAAGACCTTGACACTTACAAAACTCAAAGAAATTAAAAGTAATATTAATCAAATTGAACAACTAAAACAGAAATGGATAGACACTATAGATAAACTCATTGCCGAGTATGAAGATAATACTAATGAAATACAAAATAACAACCAAGAATTAATAAATTACATAAACTCTCAGTATAGAACTATACTTGAAACCGAACTTCCTAACATTCAAACACTAGCTAACAATATTCAAAATATTTTAAAATAAGACTTTAAAAATAACATAAAACTTAGGGAAGGAAATTATTTTTCCTTCCCTAATATCTAAAAACTATAAGTTTAAATTAAAGTGTCATCCCACATATCAATCAGCTATTATTATCCTAACCAACATCTAAATTACACATAAATACAAGTTAATTTGATTAAATAATAGCTTAATCTCTTTATCCTCATATAAAACTCTTAAGAAGTAGTTTACCCTTCATTAATTAACTTGTATACCTTGCTCCCCTAAGGATAAACTAAACCTTACATCAAACATCCAAACAATCTCACTATATCAATGAGTTCAATTTTTCAACTACTGATTCTCCTATTGCTCTAAGAGCAGTGATCATTATTCTGCTTTATTCAACTGATTAATCATTTCAGGTCACAAGATAAAATGAGAACAGATAATACAAAAAATATATACCGAATTTTCATCGATATTGCTCCCTTTTTTAAGATTTTCTACTATACAAACAATAATTAATCTTATATAATACATATTACATTATGATATTTATACACATAAAACAAATATATCTAAGAGTTGAGGATTTTTGTTTTGTCCATTCACAAAAAGTAAAGATTAAATATCAACTTGGATACCCAAATTGGTAGGTGGCTTAACCTCTTTCTTTAAATCTTTACTACATATCTCAAATATATGAAACAAGCATATCAATAAAAAAATTAATTAGGCCTATTTAAGGCCTTCCAAATAAAAGTATTTTTTTAAAAAGATACTTTTATTATTATAATTTTGATGATTATATTATTCATGTCAATACTTAACCTTTATACAAAATATCAAATACCATACAATATCTCTTAAGCTTAAGTTATTAACACATTACATAATTTATGCTAATCACATACTACAAAAGAATTATATTATCACTCAAACCTAACTACTTTACAAAAATAAATTAGAATAAATCAAATAATTAATTGCAGCTAACATTATATTGAGACGATTAACTGAAGATGCTATCAAACCATTCGGATCAACAATTTTCCCCAATGCTACCACCATGCTAGCTTTATTATCTTTACGTCTTTGTGCCAAATACAAGCAATCACATATTTCATCAAAAATGTTATTTTTCAACTCCATAAACTCATCCAACTTAAATCTAATTTTATTAATCTCATCTAAAGACTTTTTACCAATTAAATCTATATTTTTATCACTGAAATTATGAGCTAAGTTCATATAGACAATATTTGAAACACCACATAACTGATTTAACACACGTACCATAAACTCTGTTTCACTATTTTCATAGTTACTATCTCTAATGTTAACTGATAAATTAAAATTTTTAAATATACTTTGTAGAATTTTAATCTTTTCAATATCTTTTCCTAAGATCAAATAAATTCTCTCTCTTACTAACGGCGTATTATAATAGAGTAATTCCTCAGAGACATTTTGTCCACCAAATAAAGAACCTTCTGGATCGAATCCTGCTCTTTTAGACTCAACTTCATCTAACGTAGAATAAAGATCCTCCTTACAAAATTCTAATCTAATCTTAAGTAGTCTATAAGCTTCATTCCTATCCGATGGTTGTCGCTTATATTGAAAATCAACATCTCTAGCACCATCTCTAGCACTTTTATTATCACACACATCATCACCTGTCTTAATCACATCATTTGGCACTACCACTACTTCCGAGTTAGATACTTTCTCAACATCTTTATTACCACTTATTCCTGAATTCACATCTCTTTTAGAGAGTATATTACCTAAATCTATATTACCATTCTTTTGACGCACTGCTAATGATTCTGGATCGCATCCTATCATCATACTTACAACACAAATTAAACAGATTATACCCAATCTTTTCATTCACTTCTCCTTATAACATTAAAATTACATTGATCAACTTGTAATTAATATAATTAATAAATCAATTTATAATTAAATCAATTTATTATTTTATAAATTTATAGATTGATAAAATAATTTACGCATCACTCAGAATTTAATGACTAAATAAATTCATTGAAAAATTTATCTTCAAATTCTTATTCACCTAAATCCTATAATCTTACACAGAGATACATTGATATACTAAATCAGAAAAACGTTTGAAATAAATAAAACTTAAATCTGGTCATATATAATTAATATTTTTAAATTCATCATTACTTTTTTAATTAACACTTTGGCAAATGACAAAATAAAAACTATGTTCTATATCTTCTCCCAAGGATTACATTCCAAATAGATCCAGTTTCGCCTGCATCAGTAATCTTTTTAAGTTCCTACAATAAAGCTAATCATCCAAATTTTTTGCAGATAACAATAATTAAGCCTTAATCTTAGCAATAGAATCATCCCTTATCTTCATTATTGTCTCCAGTTGGGGAAACTTTTAAGTAAATTCTTCTATAAACTAAAAATTAGCCAAATTTTCCTTATCTAAACACTCATGTAAAATCTTATAGTCAAAACTCACAATATCAAATAAAATGACAAAGAAATCACTAAGAATCCATACTTAATTGAACTTAATTTATGAAATGTTGTATAATCGACTGGCCGAATTTCTCTTACAAATTTACTATGTATGACTTCCAATCGATCCTTATATTAATCTAAAATTAAAGATTTAACCCCCCGATTTAAGCTTAATTCCTTGCATAGACCCCATAAATTTATAATTCCGACGGAACAACTCGTAGGAATTACAAATTTATCTGGAATACTAAAAAACCTGTAAAAACAAAGATCTCTAATAGAATCTCTTTCGCTCTATAATTTCACTTTTATATCCCTACTGCTCCAATCTGTTAACAAGCCACCCCCATCTCCAGATTAACTTATTTACGATAATGAAAATTTTAGCATTAGCAATCTTAAAAAGAGACATCAACATACACCTGACCGTATATCATAATATAATTCCCCATATATCCTTATTTTGTCAATAAAATTAACAATTTACTTTATAAAGTTAAGCCACCACCTGAGCAAAACGACTTTCTTAAAAAACCATAAAAAGACACTTTTTATTACTAACTTTTATTCCTAACCAAAACTTATCCAAAAGATCGTAATAAATTATACACCGACTATTATATAATTACTATTACATAATACATAATACATCTTTATATTTATTATTATATACGAATTAACATTAATTATCACAATTAATAGCACCTTAGTTAATATTTTTGATTAATTTCTTACTCAAGTACCTTGAAATGTATCTCTATTTTAAATATTTGCTGCGCTTTTCATTAAAATATCACTAGTTCCTACTACTTTCTTTAGAGTTAATATTAAGAAATCTTCTATCAAACTTTATTACAATTAACTAGACATACCCTTTTGATAACTGTTACATACATCTTATGCTGAAACATATATTCAACAGTTGAATATACAATAATCAATGTTAGAGATATTTATTATTTAAGTCTTTTACTTTTACTTTTACTTTTATATCTTTTGATATACGTTAATTAACAATGATAAACAAGCAAACAATATTATAATAATTTAATATGATAAAAAGCCAGCCTACGGCTTTAAATTAAACTTTTAAAATACGTAAACTGGATCAGGTGATGGCTTAACCTTTATATTTATTATACTTAAATAATATAAGATTTGCAACCCAATCGCAGTTAATATCGAATTAAAAAGTTGCAGTTAATGCAAATCACCAAATATAAGCAAGTAAACTTAAGCTGTAATGTTATACGCTTATATATTGCTTTTCAAGTTAATACCAATAACATAAATTGGACTATCATGAGTACCAATACAAATATTTCTTAATTTTTTACAATTTACCTTATTCAATACACAAAGTCACACTGGAGGCTGAATAAATACAATGCTCCAAATAATAATTATTCTTATTGTAAGTTTAGAGCTTAATGAATCTTTAAGCAACCTTAAGTTTGCAAGTAATACAGATTTCATATCAGATCTTATCTTTCATTCATCAAAGCATATAAAAAACTAAATCCATGCAAAAACCTATGCATATACAATGTTTGTAAAATCATAAAACATTAATAACTAATAATCTTAATAATCTAACTAAAATAAATTCTCCATCAATTTTCTTATCCTTTTTACTAAAAATAAAAAGGCCAGCCTACGTCTTCAATTGACGTTTTAAAGTACGCAAGCTGGATCAGGTGGTGGCTTAACCTGTGATATTTATTATACTTAAACAATACAAAATCTGCAATCAAATTTAATTTAAAATTGAATTTAAATTTAAAACTGCATTAAATATCAAATAACAATTAAACAACTTTAACCAATTAACACATACACACTGACTAAGAAAGTTAGTGTATTAATTTATAAACTTGCTTCTTAATTAAGTTGTTCCAACCTAGCAAACCTAAATTCACTTCATCAGTAGAAAAGATTCTCTCATAAAGAAATCCTCCTTCTAAAAGAACAGATTGAAGATACAAAACCAATGCTTGAATATTAGCATCTGATGCTAGATCTATGACAGCCAATCCCGCTGCTCCATGCAATACTTTCTTAATTTTTTGTATCAAATCATTACGGTCTGATAACATAGTATCTAACATATCCTTAAGAACGAGCATACCTTTTAAATCTTTGCTAGCCTTAATTGCCGCCAAATTATCTTTACTTAAAATTTCACCCTCATCATTTACAACTTCACTTACACATTCCCCACTATCATTTAGCCTCAGCAATACCAGCAAAGCAATACTCCAATTCACAGACTGATCACCAGAACTCATTAAAGCATTTACTATCTTGGCCAAGTCACTCAGAGCAGAAACATCTCGCTTTAAACTAACATAGAGTTTATGCTTATTTTCTTCTAGCCCTCCCATATTATCTTTTAAATAAATAGGTGGAACATCAACTAAAACCCGAAATATACTATCAAATTGCGATCCATCAAATCCTTCAGGTATGAAATTCAAGGAAACTTTAATTTCATCAACACTTTTGAGTAACTCATCATAAATTTGATCTACTAACGACTTATATTTCTCTTCCTTACTCTCAATTATCTCTTTATTATATTTCTCCTCCTTACTCCCAACTATTTCTTTATTATATTTCTCTTCCTTACTCCCAATTTTTTCTTTTTGATTTAAAGATGATGAAATACCACTACCTTTATTAACTGAGTAAATATTATCTGTCAATCCAGTACCCGTTACATCAGTACCCACTGAACAACCTAGTATTAAACTTAAGAAAACTAAAATATAAAATCTAATAATAACTTTTTTCATTAAATAAACCCTCCTTTCTTAGCTCCAAACACTAAAAAGCAATACCGTAACACGCAGCATATAATACAAATAAGATATAAAATAAATATACCGCTATTATTAAATTCATACAATTAATATATTGTTAATTAAAAAAATTTATTAATATACAATTTACTAGACATACACTGGATTAAAGAAAAATATTTAAAAGGATTGTAAAATCAATAACAATTTTTCTAAATAGGCTTGATGCATAAATTCCTTTTTTAGCAAATAAGCCAAAGTTTTTATCCTAATCCTACTTTGATATGCTTATAAATATTCATTTTTATATAATTTGACTCAATTATGCTATACTAATATTAAAGGTGGTAATTAAGTAAATATTTCAAAAAACTTATAAAAAAGGAGAAATATATGAGAAAGTTTAATTTAATATTTTTATTGTCATGTCTATTAAGTATGATATCTTGTGATCAAGAACAAAGTGATTCAACATTTTCAACCCTAGATGCAGATTTCAAGTTAAGGAAAATCAATATTGCAGAAAATAATCCCTTAAAACCACACAAAATTGATAGGGCAAACCCGAATGAAAAACTGCAACCCCAAAAAGGACAACTTCAACCAAACAAAAAAGATTCTCTAGAATATAATCCAATCGAAATAAAGAAGGCCCACACCAAACTTTCAGAAAGTGTGAGTAAATATAAATCGGAACTTATAAATGAAAAGAATGAATTTTATCTACAAAGCAACTTACTAAATATTCCTTTCAAAGATATAGATTCAAGATTTATTTCTCCAGAGGAACAATCAAATATCTATCTTTCCTTGGGATATAATATTGAAGTTAGTAAAAAGCTGAAAGTACTCTTAGGTAAGCTAAACTTAAAAAAGGATTTTAGTTTTGGAAGTAATAATGATATTGAAATTGCTAATAACTTATTAAATCTATTATGGCAAATTGGTAGTTACACCAAAAAGACTATCTATGTTTATTTAGATAGTGACAATCTTAATCAAATTAAGAATAGAAAGACTGTAACGGAGATAAATGAAATTTATAATTCTTTTGAAAATTTTATTCAAGAAAAAAATAAAGCAATAAAGATAATTCAAGATCAAATAACATCACTAGCATTAAAAAAAGATAAGCAAGCCATATTAGATGAATTAAAGAGAACTGTTGGCTTAAATGGTTCTAATGGTGCAGACATTCAGAAAGCGTCTTACTCTATTGTAACTATGGCAGATACAATAAAAGCATTTCTTCAATAATATTATTTTATTAGATAAATTGAGGGAGTTGATACCAACTCTCCTCTTTGTATATAGTAATTTATATTTTTACTATATATAAACTCCCATCTTTAGATATTGTTTATTACTCTTTTGTACTTTTTATACGAAATAAAAAAGTACAAATTTTTTTATTTTTTTATATAAATAATTCAGTAAATGTAATTATATTGAATTATGTTTAATAGTAAATATTGATACATCTCCTTAAAAAGGGAAAAGTCTATGCAAAAATTATGTACGATATTTTTATATATCTTTAGTCTAATATCTTGCAAACAAGGTGAGCTATCAAGTAAAATAATCACAGCTCTTCTCATTGCCCATAGATCGGAAGTTAAACCTTCAGTTATAAATAAGTTAAAAGATAAAGATCATAAGGTTGGAGGTAAAATGAACGAGTTACAACAGCCTGATATTAATACAGAAAATATAGAAGAAAAACAAAAACTGATTTTAAAAAAGAAGGCACAAGAAGCTTATACTAAGTTTGAAGATAGATTAATAAAATATAAATTGCAACTTATAAATGAGCGTAGTCAACTTAATCTAAAGAATTATGAATTAAATATTCCCTTTAAAAAGATATCACCAATCTTTAATGAAACAGAGCAACAGGAAGACATTTATGCTGCTTTAGGGAATGACATATCAATCATTACAGACTTAGAAAAGATACTAAATATATTAGATTTAAAAAAGTCTGCTTCATATACCTATGGCGACACAAAAGTTGCTATTCATTTTCTTAATCTTCTACTGAAGATTTCAGAATATACCAAGAAACTTATTAACACTCATTTAAGCAGTACTACTCTCAAGCGCATTAAAAATAGCAAGAGTGTGGAAGATATTATTGTCATTTATGATCTTTTAGAAGAATTTATTAAGGAAAGAGAAAACGCAATAAAGACAATTCAAAATCAAATAACATCACTAGCATCAAAAAAAGATAAGCAAGCCATATTAGATGAATTAAAGAGAACTGTTGGCTTAAATGGTTCTAATGGTGCAGACATTCAGAAAGCGTCTTACTCTATTATAAAAATAGTGGCTTGCATGGCATATTTAGTTAAATAGTCTACTTAAAAGTATGTATCTCCTACGCATACACTTTACTCCAAAAAGATGTACTAATCCTTCAATCAACTCTCCTTTTATTTCAAAATATGAAGATTCCTTTTCCACTTAACTAAGACTCCAAATAGTGACTGCAATCTTACCCATTAAGCTAATTTCCTGTCCAATTTCTCCTTCATTATTAGTAATTTCCTTCATTCCTGATAACACAGCTTCTCTAGTAATCCTTGATTCTAAGAGTGCTATGTGAGATTTAATATTCGATATACAAACTTTTCTTAAATTAATAAATTCTTCTAGGTAAAAATAAATCTCATTAATTCTTACCTCATCCTTATTAACTTTAATTTTAACCAATTTTTCACCATTTAAATAATAATTCACAAGCGTTGTAGTATAATCTGAAATATGATTTAAAATCACCAATAAACCATTAGCAATAGCTGCATCAGTATTTATAAAATAAGAATTATTTAAATCTAATTTACCAAAAACTCTCCCTAATTGCTCAATAACTTCACTATCATATCCCAAGCCAGCATAAATCTTATCTTGTTTATCTAAAGTAGTAAAGTCTTGAGAGATTTTTTTGAAAGGAATATTAAACAAAAGCCCACCTAAATTAAAACTATTGTGTGCTTCTTCAAGTTCTTCTCTGTAAGCAAGTAATCTCATCTTTAATGCATAATAAGCTCGGTCTTTAGCACTTATATCAAATGCTTGTTGCATAGATGGATTATATTCTTTATCTTTTGAGCAAAATTCATCTTCATATTCCTTCCCAACTTGTCTATCCTTTACAATTTCTCCTAAGTTACAAGACATTACACTCATGATTAAATTGTACCTTTTCATATACTTCTCTCTATTATAGATTACATACTAACATAATAGTTAATACCATATGATATGTAATACATATTTATACTAAGTATAATATCTATAATAAAATTTATCCATAATTTCAATAAAACTAAATGAAAAACTGGCATTTCAATTACAATAAACCTGATTATAATCTTCCCAAAATCCTTCTACTACACCCAACTGCACTATAAAACATCAAAAAAAAGACTTAAAACAGCCTATTTTAGATCTTAACTCTTGAACAAAATCTCAAACATCATGCTAAGTTCTATCAAAGTATTAACTTTCCGCTTAATATATCCATATTCACCAAAATCTTTATTTAACACAGCTATTATTTTCTCTTATTCAGTTATTAATTTTAATAATTCTACACTATCCTTAACTACAATTATTAAAGTATCTCTAATTTCTATAATGATTATAAATGCTATTCAACTTATTACCACTATTCCTATCTATAGACCCTACTTTATACCCATATTTACCTGTATCTCTGTTTTTACCTTCAATCATATGCTTTTAGTTGTGCTTATAACTCCATTTTTAACTCTATTCCTACTATAGCCTAGCTAATCTGACTTTAATTGCACATTTAACTTAATATCTGAAAATACTGCCTGACCTTTATCACCGACTGTTTATTGCTTTCAGACCACATCCCATAAATTCATACCTACATGTACCATAATTCATATGCAATAATAATTTTACACTAATATTTGAGCTAAAAACCACTCAAACTAAATATTATCAACAAAACATGAAACTATCTCTACTCTTGACTTCATAATGGAATAATATAGCATAATTTTTTCTAGCCTTGGAGTATATCGGCTAGAAAAAATATGTGGATCAATATAATCACCACGCCTAAGCACATTGCTTTCCCCAACAATATTATTCGTAAGGTTTTCTAAAATAACATCCCTACTAAAACTAGTTGATGCTATGAACATTAATGCACTTGAAAGTTCACTTATTAATCTATCCCTACCAACTACAGCTGCTTGAAAATAAGCAACTATTTTATTAAGATCTTCATTAGTTTTACTAAACCTAAGTTTCTCTAAAGTTGCCTCTCTTAACTTTTCATTTACAAGTGTCTTAAGCAAAGATGCAGTATCTGATAAATACCCTAACAATTTAGAAGTCTTAATTAAATCTCGATTAAATAAATTAATCTTTAAGTTCAACTTGTTAAGTATAATCTCCAAACTATTAATAGCCTCATTATTATAACCTAAACCTTCATAAATGAAATCTGCATCCTTATAGACTGGAAATATTTCTGATATAGGAAAATTAAATACGGGCTTTTGTCCTCCTTCTAAGACTTTAAATGTTTTACTATTAAGGCTTTCTCTACAACTATTTACAGCCTTATAAAGTTCATAAAAAGCTACATGTCTAGGATACTGAACTGATGGTTTTGGCATCACTTCTCGATCACATGGACCTAAATTTTTTATCAAGTTGAGTGAATCTATAGTATAAAACCCGGGACCGTATAACTTCCTTTGACCACAAGCCAAAGTTACCAATACCCATAATATCACACTAACCTTTCTCATAGAATTACCTTCATATACAAACGCAAATACAAACTACCACACAAACAATAACTGAGACATAACCTAATCTATAACTATATCTTTATATCCTCCTCCACAGCTCCTACCAACTGACCAACTAAATCTCGAATATCTTTTACTAAGTAATCTATAGCACCTATTTTTTTCCTAATTTTTCCATCATTAATAATCTTCTTAAGTTCAGCTTCCATCGCTTGTCTATCACCTCTTACTATTGCTGCTCTCCTTATAACCTCTTTAAAGTCTCTTACTAAATCATCTTTTGCCTGCATAAACTCTAATAGATAAGAAGTAATCAGCACAATATGATCAGCCATTACTACGTTGCTATCCTTCATAATTATAATTATATTTTCATCACTCAAAGTCTTCTCTAGCAAGGAAACAGAACTCATCAAACGTTCTAAATTGAATAATAACATAGAAACTATCTTGCTATTTCTAGCCTTCTCATCAGACCCAGAAAACCTTGAGTTAAAGCCTAAGTCAACAAGTACAAGCATTAATAAATTAATAATTTCATGATCATATCCTAAAGACATGTAAACATTATATTTCTTCAAAGCATTACTATTTTCTAATCTCTTTACAATCCCACCATAATTTTCTAATTTTGGGGCAATCAAATAAACAGAATCACTAGCTAAAAGCGAAATACCGCACAACTCTACTACATTATTTAATTGACTTGATAAACGTTTACTTTCAACACTTTTAAAATGATCTACTAATAACTTGAAATCATCACAAACCTCATTTTTCATACTTTTAACAAATGGTTCTAACTCACTTTCTGACAACAACAAGTCTCTCGATCCATCACTGTACAATTTTATTTCTCCATGATTAGCAGCACATCCTAAAACCAAACTCATAGCATAATATACTACCATACTAAACTTCATCCATTATACCCCTCACAACCTTACTCGTAACTTCTCCTTGAACTCATAGAAAAAGAAAAAGAGAAAAATATTATTTTCCCTTTTTCTTAAACAACAACCATCTCAAGATCAACCAAATTTATAATATCAAATAAAGAATCATGAAGATTACGAAGAAAAGTCCTAAGCCTCACATCACGACTATTAAGAATACTTATCTGTAATGTCCTTATCACATCATCCTCACTAGTTTCTGACGCAGCTGATATAATGCCATTCCTAACTTCCGGTGTCAAACTTTTTACCATATCTATAAACTCAACTAAATTCGCAGTAATTATCACAAGGACATCTTCTTCTCTAGACTTAAGCATCTCTAATTTGGAATTATTAAAAACATCTTCAAAGAGAGTTTCAATTGAATGCGCTACATGTTTAAAACTGTTTAATAAATTAACTACAACTCTTGTACTTCTAATACCTATAGTAGGAAAACTTACTTTCTCAATTATTTCACCCAAGCTACGAATAACTTCACCATCATATCCTAATGCTTTATAAACTTCCTCCAGATCTGATGGATAAAAAATTTCATTTAATACTCCCTCAAGATGAACATTAATTTGCTCCTTTGTAGAAAGAAATGCAGCACGTTTATTTTCAAGTTCTTGTTTAAATCCCAATAATACCTTTTTAAGTTCATCAAAAGCTGGATTATTTTTATTCATATATTTCTCCTTTTATTACACATAACACCTTGCATCACATACATGGCATAATTAACACAAATATCTCTCATATAATTAACTTACATGAAAAACAATTCTTTAAAAGAAAATCACATCTACAAAAAATCAAAGGAATAACATTCATCATTAACAGATTATTATAAAAGATCAACTAACTCTATAATATCAAATAAAATATAATGAATATTACGCATACCCCTATTAAGCCTTGCATCTGGACCAGAAATAATTCTATTTAATTCTTTTAATATATCGTCCTCAGTAGTTTTCGACGCAGCAGATATGATAACATCTGTAATCTTAGGTACCAAATCTTTTACTGCATCTCTAAAACGAACTAAATACTGAGTAATTTTTTCAAGATCACTTACATCTCTAAACCTAAGCATCTCTAATTTTGTCTTGTTAAAAAGATTCTCAAAGAGAGTCTCAATTGAATGTGAAACATGCATTAAACCGTTTAACAAATTAGCAACAATCCTTGTATCTCTATCACCCAAATACCTAAAATTCAAATGATCAAATACTCTACCCAAGCTACGAATAACTTCAACATCATATCCTAATGCCTCATAGACCTCCTCCAGATCTGATGGATAAAAAATTTCATTCAATACTCCCTTGAAACGAATATTAAGCTGTGCCTCTTTGGGAGAAAATGCCGATCGCTCATCTTCAAGTTCCTGTTTAAATCCCAATAATACCTTTTTAAGTTCATCAAAAGCTGGATTATTTTCATTCATATATTTCTCCTTGCATTACATATAACACTACTCATTAGTACAAACATAATATATGATTGATTATACAATATAACTTACATTATATAAATAAAACTACAATAAAAAATATCAAATAATTAACGATTTTTATTTTTGGATTAAAACTTTAATTTTTAATCCAAAAACATAATTTAAAAAAAGGAAAAATACTTATTAACAGATTATTATAAAAGATCAACTAACTCTATAATATCAAATAAAATATAATGAATATTACGCATACCCCTATTAAGCCTTGCATCTGGACCAGAAATAATTCTATTTAATTCTTTTAATATAGCGTCCTCAGTAGTTTTCGACGCAGCGGATATAATAACAGCCTTAACCTGAAACATCAAATCCTTTACCATCTCTATAAATCGAACTAAATACTGAGTAATTTTTTCAAGATCACTTACATCTCTAAACCTAAGCATCTCTAATTTTGTTTGATTTAAAATATCCTTAAAAAGAGTCTCAATTGAATATGAAACATGCATTAAACCATTTAATAAATTAATGACAATTTTAGTATCTCTATCACCCACATGTTTTAGGTTTAACCTATCAAATATTGCACTTAATTTACCAATAAGTTCAGCATCATATCCTAACATAGCATAAATTTCATCCCGATCCGATTGATAATAAACAATGTTTTCCAATTCTCCCTTAAAATTAATACCCAACTCAGCTGCCCTGGAAATAAATGCAGATCGTTCATTTTCAAGTTCCTCTCTAAACTCAAATAAGGTTCTTTGAAGTTCACTAAAAACTTGATCTTTATTATCCATATATCTCTCCTTATCTTGTACACATACCATCCATACTAAATGTACATATTATGTCATTAATCACGTTATATAATTAACATTATAAATTATAATGTTAACTTAGTATTAAAGAGATAATCTTTTAACTAAGACTAGCATTAATTTAAATTAACAGCAAAAAATATCTTTAAAAAAGGATACTTCTTTACAATAATAAAAAAGGTCCTCCCCCACCCCTAAAAAATAACCCTCTTGCAAAATATTAACCGTTATTTATAACCTATAGTATTAACAAGCAAAGCTGATACAACAACTATAGAGAATGCACTTAGAAAGATCACTTATTAAGTTAAGATCAATCTGAGAAGATTAAGGAGTTCAAAATACCTATTCACATCAAATCTTATCTTATTTAATGTGAATAGACAAAGCCTATTTACATTAAATAAGATAAGATTTTTATTTTTTGAGTAATGAGCTCAGTGACCCCGAATACATATGTCAACGCAAATTAAACACCAAAACTCTTAATCGCATCAATATTTAATTAATTATAAATAACATCTTCAAGTAAAAGCAATATACATAAAATTACATATTATACTTACATACAGCAAAGCTCACGTAAACTATAAACAAAGGAATAATACACCACTAAACAAAATAACCTTCAGATATAAATATATTATAATTACAATCTAATACTGCCGCATCACACAACTTTCCTTATACCTTATAATATAACAAAAACCTCAAGATGGGCATTATCATAATTTTATATCTTTATTTTGTATCTTTCATTAGCTTCAATACGATTATCACAATCCTTAAGGGATTCTAATAATATTTTAAGAACTCTTGCATGCTCTTGCATATTATCAAAGAAACCAGCAATCTTCCTATCTGAATCAAAAGTTTCTTTTAATAAATCTCCTCCATCTGAAAGTTGCAATTTAGACTTATCTAAACTCTCTGCAACCTTAACCACCCTAAACATAGCCAAGCGTATAAAAGTTTCTCTAGCCTGTAAAAAAAACATCAGATTTTTACCAATAGAAGCAACAACTCCTTTATCTTTAGAACGTTTAATTTTCTCTAAATACGATTTACTAAAATATTCATATACTACCTTCGTGGTAAGATCTGACATCCTATCTAAGAGGGAGACAAAATCATCTACAACCCTAAAATCCTGAGAATGAGGCTCATCTAAGTTTACTGCATCTAATATTTCCATAAATTTATATAAAGGCTCTTCTTTATATTGTAATGATGCAAGAATATTTTCATATGTAGCTAAACTATCTACTACCAAGCTCAGTTTATGAAAAGGAAATTGAAGAGGACGCTCTACTATACTAACCAATTTCTTAAACTCTTTTTTATCATATTTCATCGAATTTGTATAATTATTTAACAAAGATAATATCTCAGAAACTTCAGGAAATTGTTCATTGAGATCCACATCACCATCAAAACAACTTAAAAGTCTGGAAGAAGGGTTATTTAAACCACTGACAGATCTTTCTTGGTTCGCATCATCACCTCCTACAGGACCTCCTACAGGAGTAACTTCTTCTAACTGCCTACAAGCTACTAAAGCTATAATAAACAGCAAAATATAAATAAAATTTAATCTAAATTTTTTCATAATAATCTCCTTTACTTAAAATAAGTAAATAATTATCAAGTAATAAAACTAAAATAATTATAATAATACTTATTAAGTAATAAGTATTATTATAATTTAATTATTATATTAATCAACAGTTTTAATAAAAAAAATATAAAAACATTAATTTATATACTTTTTTGTAGTATATTTAATGAATACTACAAAAAATATCTCTGTTAAAAATCATCAAACTAAACACAGCAAGAATCACACACAAATTCTCCCATAATAACAAAAAATCAAACTTAAATAAGGCATGCTATAACTTTAATTAATAATTTTAATTAAAGTGTCAACCATATCTTTTATCAACTCTGCCTTTCGTTGAGTAAAGTTAACTGCTGCAATGATATCTCCTTTATCACTCATAATTGCTCCCAAATCAGTAAACATGCTTTGTCTATCACCTATTTTGAAGCCTAATATCACATTTTTAATCTTCCCTATAAACTGAACTCTGTTCTGAATAAATTCATCTAGATGATTCTTAAGCTTCTTAAGATCTTTCTCAGACTGACTTTGTGCAAGCTTATTTATAACTGAATTATTTAAATAATCATTTGTAAGCTGTATAGCTGAACTCGTAATATTACTTAAAGTAACCAACATTCTTCCCAAGTCCTGTCTAAGCGTGGCTTTAAATTCACTGTCTGGCATATTATCCAAGTCAAATGAACCAACTATTTCTTCCAACTTATTAACGACTCGAACATCACATCCTAGGGTAGAATAAATATTATTTACTAAAGCTAAATTCAGGAATTCATTACTTACTTCACTGAAATGACTAGGTGATACCAGTGCTTTTAGCTCATTTCCTTTACCATCAACTAATGCTTGTCCGCCATTTTCGTAAATTTTTCTCTCAATTTCTGCGATACAAATTTGAAATTGATCTATTTCATCTACAAGTTGTCTCCTGTACCTTAGTATACTTTCTTTAAGCATAGAATAAACATTACTGTCTTTTATTAGATCACGATTTGAGAGATCTACTGGAGCTAACACAGAAATTACTTCTTTATGGGATACCAAATTGCTCTTCTTGGTATCCCTAATTTCACCCCCAAGCTTTTCCGGTTGCTTAATTTCTTCAACTACTTTTCTTTTTAAAGAATTATACTCACGATCGCCTGATGATTGTGAATTGCAAGATACAACAAGCAAACAGAATAATAAACTGCAAATAAAAATCATTATATTAAACTTTTTCACAGGCACTCCCTTAATCAGAGCTATATACTACACAATATCAACTCTTATATATTAAAATGCAATATTACTATATTTTAATATTATATTAACATACTTAATATTAAGTAAAAACAATATAATTTTAAATCATATTTAAATATTTTTAAACATTAGTCACAATCCAAAAATCCATCTCACCAAATCATATATATGCCTAGCTAACTATTCAATCTGGCCTGAAATATTACTAATAAGGTCAACTTACCGTTTAATCTTGCTATCTTAAGCAAAGATACTACTTAATTTATTCAATATATAAATAAATACTTACTTCTACATACACCTTCTCTACCTGCACCACAAAACCCATAATCACATCGCTTCTTATTTTTACTAACTCATCTAAAAGACAATCAATCTTAGCAATAACACTCTCATTATTGTGCGTGATAACTTTAGTCAAACGTAACTCACTTAGATAATCATTTAAGATGACTTTAACTGAATCTGTAGCATCTTTTAAAAGAGCTAATAACTTAATAGCAACAGCAGTATCTTCATTATCAGCAAGAGAATCTTGCTGATTTAATTTCCCAAACAACATATCTAATTTCTTAATAACATTAGAATCATACCCAAAACTTACATAAATATTGTCTTGTACATCCCCATTTTCATGATCAAAGACTTACGATACATTAAAGAAAGGAATACCAAATTGATAATCTGCCTTCTTAAACTCAATTTCTACAATAATAATCCAAATCCCTTATTGATTTCATAAATTTATTCTCCTCAGTCAAGTTTAAATTATATGTTTATATTACATATATGCAACAAATATAATATAATACATATTATATAGTAATACTAAATACTAAATGTTTATTATACATACCTAACCAATATTAAAAACAAAAAAGGAATCACAATAGACCCCCCTCATACACTCATTTAACAATATGCCTGCTTCATACAGCATAGGCAAGATCACCATTTCTATCCAACAGATTAATCTTTTTATATGGTTAATTTCGAAGGAATGCTGCAAAGATATAGAGATGGGCTTGTAAATGCAAGAATTAAAGTTAAAGAAACTGGATATTAATTTAATATTTAATTTAATAATTTATATAAGCATAGTAATGGTAATCTTTTTATATAATGCTCCCTTTTTAAAATCAAAAAACACTTTAATATTAAATAATACCTAGTATATTTTGATATTAAATATTATACAATAAGATTGTGTTTTTGCAATACTTTCAAGAAAAAATACCTAAAAGATATAAATCTTAGCATACTTTTAGGCACACATAAAACAGAAGGAAAACAACAAAGTAAAGGACAAAAACACTTTCAATCACATTGCATGTGTTTAAAAGGACTTAATTAAAAAGCTCTAGAGTAATAACATTTTTGCTAATCAAACATTATTTAACTAACTTTAAGATCCTCTTAGACATTTCCCTTACTAAACGAATATCTGAATTGATATTCCCATTATTAACAATACTCTTTAATGCCTGCAAAATGGTCTGTTTTTCACTAATCAGATCTATTAGTAAAATTTGTCTTATGATTTGTAAAACCAAATCTTCCTTTCTAGCTATTGCTCTTTTTAAATTGAAAGTGATTAAAGAAATAGTACCTGCATCCTTACTGGCGCTAATCTTAGTTAAATTTGAATCACTCAAATGCTCATTAAGTATTTCATCAATTGGCACTATAATTTTCTTTAAAAGGTATAATAAATCATAAACAACCTTTATATCTCCAGTCATGTCATTAGAGGTTAAATCCAAACTATTTATAATTTTTGATAATTTGTTTACAACTACAGAATCGTATCCCAATGCAGCATAAACATAATTCTTGGCATCTGGATAGCTAAAGATTAAAGAAAATTTATCAAAAGGAATATTAAATCCATAATTGCTTCTTTGAAAATTATTGAATGCCCAGGTAAGTTCATCTTTATATGTTCGTACCGTTTGCTCAAGTATATCATAAGCTCTATCTCTTTCCATAAACTCACTAACACCTATTTTAGACATAAAATTATAAAATAGCATAACTAAAATAATTGTAATGAATGAGATAACAAAACCCGAAAGTATTATAAATATCGTTTTCTTCATCAAACATTCCTTTTTGCAAGACCATACAATATACTATTTAAAAAAATAATGTGGAAAAACAAAACATATAATCATTATTATATAATAAAATTATATTTTTAAAACAATTTAATTTAAAAAAATTACTATAAAGTAATACAAATTTACTAATTTATTAATCATTTTAGAAAATAAACAAATAGATTAAGAAATAAATAAGATAAATCCAACAAAACTTGCTTATCAGAAGAATTTTAGATTTTAATTAAATTAGAAAAGTTAAAAATTATTTAACCAAAAATTAAAATCCTTTTTTTAAAAAAAAGATTTTGCTCAAAATAACAAATATGAAATTAAAAATAATAATTTACACAAAATCATCATCTTCTAAAGGCTCAAATCTCATAGGCTTGATGTAACCATTACCTTTAGTAGAGAAAAAATCATGAGTCTTAGTATTGGTTCTCAGACCATTTAAAACCAAAGGATTAACCTCAATATCTTGGATATCAAAAATAGCATCAAACCCTAAATTCATCAAAGCTTTGTCAGCATTATACCTTACAAAAATATCAACGGCTGCCTCAAGTCCAATAGATGAATATAAGTCTTTAGTATATTTACTCTCTAAATCATAAAGTTTCTCTAAAATAAGCTTGGCTTCCTTTTGCGCAAATGCTTGTTCTTGAAAAGTCATCTTATTAAACTCTTCTTGTGCCAAAAGACCAACAAAAACTCCATGCACAGACTCATCTCGCAATATTAAATTAATAATCTCACCGCTATTAATCATCTTACCCTGACCTGCAAGATAGAGGGGATAAAAAAATCCAGAATAAAACAAAAAAGTCTCAAGGAATACAGAAGTACATAAGGCCTTATATAAACTCATCCTATCGTTTATACTATTATATTTACCTAAGATCAAATCTAACTTATCTTGTAAATTTCTATAAGTTTTTATCCACCCAAATATACGATCTATCCGGTCCATGTTGGAGAGACTTGAGAATATGCTACTATAACTCTTAGCATGCATATGCTCCATAGCACTCATAAACCCAAGAACTGGTTTATAATCTAAATTATCTATTGCTAAAGCTATACGTGGCATACCAACAGAACCTTGTTCTGTATCCAATAACGTAAGTCCACCTAAAACCTTCTCATAAACGTCCTGTTCTTCGTCATCTAAAGTCTTCCAAACCAATTTATCATCAGAGATTGGAATCTCCTCATCTACCCAAAATTGCCTTACGTTTTGATCCCAAAACATCTTGGTATAACCATTGTTTAACCTATTCCAGTTTATGGCATTTCTATTTTTCACTAATAACTCTCCTATATTGCACAAAGAATACATTCATCTACTGAGAGATTTTTATTGCGCGTATAATATAAACTCTTAAGTCCCTTATTTTTAGCATAAATGTAAAGTTTCACAAGTTCCCTAGTAGTAGTTTCATTTGTCACATAAAGCAAAGTACTAATTCCCTGATCAACATGACGCTGAGCCTCACTTACAAGATCAATCAACTTTTTCATGTCCATATAATATGCTGACTTAAAAAGTAGAGCATTCTCCCTACTAAGATATGGCATTGGATAATAAGTTGTAGAATTACCATAAACCCTAGCCTCAACAGGTTCAACAATAGGCATAAGAGATGTCGTTGCATTTTGAATATAAGATATACTCTGAGTTGGTGCCACGGCCAGACGATAAGAATGATAAAGCCCATGCATTTGTACATCACGCTTAAGGTTTTCCCAATCACCCTTGCCAGGAATTTTTAAAACACTAAATATCCTTTCTACTGTTGCTGTCCTGGGAAAAAACTCTTCATTTAGATACATATCAAAGTAATTACCATTATAATACTCACTTTTTTCAAAATCCTTAAAAGCTTGACCCTTATCCTTTGCAATATTCATACTACTCTTTAGGGAATAAAAATTTAATAACATAAAAAAGGTACGAACAAAATCTAAAGCCTCTTCGCTCTCATAAGGAATCTTATTTTTAATTAAAAAGCCATGTAAATTCATAACCCCAAGACCAACGGAATGATAATCATTATTTGCCTTTTTTATACTTGGAGCATTTTTAATCTCAGTCTTATCAACAACATATGTTAATGCCCTCATAGCAACATCAATAGTATATTCCAAATCGCTATTAACCACATTAACAATATTTAATGAACCTAAAATACAACTAATATCATATCCAATCAAATCTCCCTCACCATAATCACCAATGACTGATGGAGTTTGAATTTGAAAAATCTCTGTACAAAGATTAGACATCTTAATCTTTCCAAGACCTTTTAAAGGATTTCTTAAATTACATGCCGTTGAATACATTATATAAGGATATCCAGATTCAAATTGTAATCTAGCAATATAAACTAACATATCTCTAGCTGAGATCTCTTTTTTTAAAATATCAGGATTACTTGCAAGAGCATCATACTCCTTATCAAAATCAATCTCATTCATCAAGCGACCAGTTGCCTTGTAAAGCGAATATGGTGCAAAAGCATAATAATTTTGCCCCATTTTCGCAATATCAAAAAACTTATCCGGGATTATTACCCCTAGCGATAATGTCTGAACACGACTCTTCTCATCAGCATTAATCTTTTTTGTGTCTAGGAAATCTTCTATATCATAATGAAAAATATTTAAATATACAGCCCCAGCACCCTTTCTTTGTCCCATCTGATCTGCATAGCTAAATCCATCTTCTAAAAGCTTCATAACAGGAATAATACCTTTTGCAATATTACAAATTCCCCTTATCTCCTCACCTCTGGCCCTAATATTTGAAAGATTTAAAGCCACTCCTCCACCAATTTTCGAAAGCTGCATAGCAGAAGAAATATTAAAAGTAATACTATTAAGTGAATCTCCAACTTCTAACAAGAAACACGATACTAGTTCACCTCGAACCTTTTTCCCAGCATTTAAAAATGTAGGAGTTGCAGGTTGATATCTTTGCTTTATCATCTCCAAAGCAAGCTTTAAAGCAAAATCAAAATTACCACTAGCAAGAGAAAGACTAACTGCAATTATTCTATCTTCATAAGATTCCAGATAAGTATCTCCATCATTCATCTTAAGTGCATAATCTTTATAAAACTTAGAAGCACTCATATAAGATTTAAACTTAAAATTTTCACCCCTAACAAGTTCATATATCTCTAGTATTTGCTCTTCAGAATAGTTTTCATAAAAATCTTCATATAAATTATTATCAATAAGATAATGCATTCTTTCATTTGGACTTTTAAATTTTAAAGACTTGCTCTTGACCTCCTCTAAAAAAACACTCAAAGCCTCAAGATCTTTCTCTAACCTGTAAAATCCATCTTTTAAAACCATAATTTCATTATTTAACTCTAAGTGCCTCATTTCTAATCCTTCCTACAAAATTCTCAACATCACGAGATGTACCTGAAAGTTCAAATTTTAATATTTCTTCAACATTATATTTACTTTTTATTAAGTTAACGGCATTGCAAAAGGAATCACCCCAATTTCTATTTCCACTCCCAGCAACTCCAACCATAAGTTTAAAATTACGCTCTAAAAATTTTTCTACCTCAGTTGGAATTCTGCCAAACGAAATTGTATATGTAAGCAACACATAAGACTTATCCACTATCTCCTCACCCGTAACTATTCGAAAAGTATCTTTGATTCCCGTCTTAGCAATAAAACGTTCTATATTTCCTGTCTTTGAAGCATAAATCACTAAAATATACCTACCCTCTTATGGTCAATTATAAAATTATAAATTTAAAAATTAAGTTTTTTATAAATTAAGTTTTTCTTTTAACCTGTTTAAATTTTTCTCTGGCAAATCCAATTTGGTCAAATCTAATGCCTTTCGGATCTCACACACCTCTTTATTTGAAAGCATAACTCCTTCCAAAATATGTTCTTTAAAACTAGCAGTTGCTAATGGCACTACCAAACTTACAATATCTAATATAACACTAGCATATTCTCTAATTTCCTTTTGTGCATGCATTGATATCCTAAGTTTAATAAAACGAAACAAATTATTCAGATCAATTTGCCAGTACCACTCAGTATATAAACTTAAAGGCAAAGTTATCCTTGCAAGTTCTCGAGAGACATCTCTCTTAATCATATCGTCATAAATCTTATAAGCAACTTTATAACCATCATCTAACCCACCTAAAAACGATACAGCAACATCATCATCAACATCATCATCCGAGCGACCCTGCTTATTAACCAAACTTTGCTTCTTAATATCTTCCTTACAAGGAATATAAAACTCCTCTCTCATTAAGCTATAGCGCCCCGAGACTTCATTAATCCTTGATGTTCTATGCCTCATCCACTGCCGTGCTACAAATATTGGTGCTTTAACATGAAAGGTCAAAACCACTTGCTCAAGTGGACTTGTATGTTCATTTCTTATTAAATAGTCAATAAGAGCAGCATTATCTCTTTTTGCTTTAGAATCTCTATAAGAAACCCTAGCAGCATTTACTATTCTATTATCACTACCCATATAGTCAACAAGTCTTAAAAATCCTTTATCTAAAACCTTATATTCCTTGTCTAATATTTCTTCCGCTGTCTTCACGTAATCGTGCATATACCCATCCTAATTAATTAAAATTCTTCCCCCCAAAATACTCTTTGAAAATTACGCCCTCAAGTGGCCACACAGATTATAAACAAACCAGATATCAAATACTACACATAAATGCTCTATATATGATTTAAGAATAATATCACAATAATATCACAATTGTTCCCATAATATCAAAATAAAAGTTAACAGATAAATGTTAGCATAAAACTACCGATTATTAAACAAGCATTTTCTGCAGAGTCTGTTCATCTGAGCACTAATAAACCCAATACAACAACATGAATAAGAAATAAATACAAATGAACATTAAAATGAAAAACATATTTTTTAGTGATACACTTCTATGCTTGGGAGGCCCAAAATTGAGAAAAATAATTATTTTGATACCGTTCTTTATAACATGTTGTTCTTTTAGTGATGATAATACAAACATACAATCACAAAATCAACAATCATTAACTTACAGTGACAACTTCAATACATCAAATGAAATGTTATATGACAATAACTCAAAGTATGCAACATTAATAGAAGATCATTCCAACTTTGAACTACTTGAAGGGACCCAAGAAAGATGTATGTGTCTACTCTGCACATGTTGTTATGGGTACACTCACAAAAAATGCCAAATCACTTGGATAAAAATCAAAGCTAAGGAAATCCTTGGAAAGAATGTAAAACCAATAGATTCACTGAAAAACAAGCTCAGATACTCATACTCAGTATCACCTATCAAGTACAATGGAAATTATAGCAAATACGTCATGCCTTTAATATTGTTCGAAAGTTTAGTTGATCATATTGAAGTAACCTCATTTAAATTAACACATCACAAAGATCTAGACTTCAACAACAAAAACGTTTTAGGTGGAATTATGCAAGGTATACCAAAAGTAGAAAAATCATCTGAGAATGGATATAAAAACGTATATCCCTATGGAATACTAAATACAGTAAATCCAACTGGTGGAGAAGAACTAACATCTGCTTTTGCAACTCTTTACAGGAATGGCAAATGGAACTTCATGGAAGCAGAAATAAAAGTCAAAGATACAAACACCAATCAAGAGACAACCCATAAAATACTCCTAAACAGTAAATTATTCTATAAATTTTTAAAAACAGTTATAACAAAATACCCAGAGACAACAAATGCAAACAATAAATTTCTAGTCCCAATTAACTAAAGTGCCAATTAACGGTACTATCAGACAACAATTAAACAAACCTACACTCATTACTTGAAGTTTAAAAAGTAAGTTTAGACATATTCACTTAAAATAAATTTCAAATAACAAATTTTTAATAACTTTTAATAATTTTTAATTATTATTCTAAATATTTAGACTTATTGAATACCATATAAACTAATTTGTTTTATTAAAGAAAATAAATTATATTATATTAACTAGGATAAATAAGTTTTAAATATTTTTTAGCAATTAAAAGGAGACAAGGGATGAAGAAAATAATCTTTATATTACCAATTTTTATAACATGTAATGTATCACAAAATGAGAAATCAAAATATCTCTCTGATAGCAATAAAAATAATAAATATGCCAAAATGACCCTCAAATATAATATTACGGAAGCAAATCCCAACACCACAGATTCATATCAGTACAAACCAGCAGCACTTAAAATATCTGAAGGTACCCTAAATGTATGTTTACAACCACATTTCCACTGGTTTCATATCAGTAATGAGTCATGTAAAATTACTTGGGCAAAAACTAATGTGCAAAAGATTATTGGACCAGATACAAAACCACTAAAAGAACTACAAGGCAAACTCAAATACTCATATGCAATAGCACCGATTAAGAACAACGAAAATTACAGCAAATACGTCATGCCTTTAATATTATTTGAAAGCTTAGTTGATTACATTCAAGTAACCTCATTGAAATTAACTTCTAACAAAGACCTAGATCTGGATTTCCACAAAGGAGATTACCAACATCTTAGAAATAGTATCGTCAAGCAAGTAAAACAAGCAATTCAAGATTTAGGATATAAATCTGTACACATTTACGGAACACTACATGCAAGTAAACCAAATGGTGGAGAGGAATTAATATCTGCTTGTGCAAATCATTACAACAATAACATATGGAGCTTTATGGAAGCCGAAATAACTATTTATGACAAATTAACTAGGCAAACAACTACTCATACAATACTTCTAGACAGTCAGTTATTTAATGAATTTCTAAAAATAATTATAACAAACCATCCAAGAACAACCAATGCAAACGATAAATTCAGAGTACCTATTTATGAATAGGAAATGTAGCATATTGTCATCGATCTTATGGTAATTACTAAAACTAATTGTAAAAGAATCTCCACTTAAGTTTTTGTGAATTATAGGTAGAGATTCTTCGATAACTTTAGTTAATAGATAAAATTTAATACTCATGCAAAGTATCATATATCTGCCTTTTCAATAATGTAAAAAATGCTGAACAATCAGACGATTTAAGGACCCGATATACTTCCTTATAACTACAACACCCAATACAAGACATTTTCAAAATTTTTAAATATTCTTTCTCCTTAGCAGCAAGTTGGACTTCAAAATTATTCTTTTTAGGATACTTATCTGAAAGCCCATAGATAATGTCTAAGATTTCATCTCGTACTCTCAAAGTCGAAACTATATCAGCAATTATCTCTTTAGTTTTAAAAGCATCAAGTACAACCAAAAACTCATAAAACTCATCATCACTGAACGTATATACATCTAGCATATCTGCTGCAATTGTAGGATCTGTTAACGCACTTCTTAAAAATCTGACTGCTATCCTTTCCTTACTTGTTAAGTTAAAATCTGAAATCAAATTTTCTAGTGAAAAATAATCAAAGGTAAGCCCAATGTCCATGTCAATGCTAGCAATATCATCAAAATTATCATCTATTTCAAAATCACTGACATTGTCTTTACCCTCACAATAACAAAAAAGAATCATCAACAAGATAAAAATCTTTGAATTTCTCATATTGCCCATAATTTAACATCTCCTTCTAAATGAAAAAGATATCCCACTAATTAATTAAAACTTAAAATAATAGCTCTATCTATTAATAGAGCTATAAAAATACAAATTTATCAACTCAATAAAATAATTTTTTCAGATTTATAAAACAAAGATAAAATTGAAAGGTACTTAAAATATTAATAAAAATACAAATATTTAAATTCAAGAAACACCTGCAGTATTTCCCGTTGCAAGAGTAGGAGATCCACTGGCATTTACATAAGTTATGCTACCAACACCATGCGTATGACTCTCAAATAATTTACCATTAATATACACATTGCCTTTTAATTGAATGCTATCTGCCTCAATAACTAAAGATTTCACAGAAATCCTGGTATTCTCTCCCTTGAATACTAAATGCTTAAAATCCAAAGAAGTATTCTCACTAGTCACATCAAATTCTTTCGAATTGAAACTAAGCTTATGCACATCAATGCCCGCATACTCAAGACTCACTGCATTTAAGATATAAAAATAGTGTTTATCAAAATAATTATTGTCTCTTTCATTAAAGATATTTATGCTGCTTTGAAGTAGTATTACCTTATCACCTTCCTTAAGATCAAGTTTAAGGCTTGAGATATTGCGACTCATAATATCAAGATCTTCATATTCTTCAATTGTCACAATCCCTTCTTGTATCTTAAAATCAAATTCTTTAATAACTCCAATTCGACAAATAAATACATTATCATGCAAATACATCTTAGCATCCTCAAGTGCCAAATCATTACTCAAACTTCCCAACTTTCTGGAAACTTCATAGTTCTTATCCATAAATTTATCCTACCTATAAAACATTAGATTCATCATAAAGCCTCAATTTTAATGTACAATCACCAACGTTGCTTAAACTGGCACCGGTCTCTTGGACAACAGCCTTAACAGATCTCCCATATCGATCCACAAACTGCACACAATCTCCAACCTTAATCTTGTTTGTAAAAAAAAGTGAAGCATTCCAAAAATTAATGATAGATTTACCTACAAATCTCACTTCTCTTTGTGGAACAAATAAAAGTGCAAAATCCTCTAATCTTTTATAAACTTTCTGCCCAAGAAGCCCATCAAAATTAATAAAAACAAATCTAGTATCAACCTTAAAGCGTAAATCACCAACATCAACAAAAATCAAATGTACATATCTTCCAATAAGTTTTTCCACAAACTCTTTTAAAGTAGAAGCATAAAAACTTTCACTTATGATGCGCTCTCTATCTTGCAAGCTCATGTTAATAACTGCTTGATCTGGAAATGCCAAATTTATTGCCTCATGCAAAGACTTGCCTATGTAATCTTTAACATCAAGTTTTTTATTAAAAAATGTATCGTAAGATAACAAATAAATTTCATACTGGCAAATAAAATCACCATTTTCAAAATCGAAATCAACAGGCGCACCCAAATATCCAGACATAATAAATTCGTAAGCTAAATCATCTTCATAAGTAAATTTTTTATAGTATATTCTAACAATATCTCCACGCCTCAAAGATTCATTAAAATTCAAGGGCATATTAAACAATCGCAATTGTGCCTTTTTACATTGCAAAGCACTTACAAGGAAATTCTCACTACTAATTACAATATGAACAACAGGCGCACCATATCTTGTCTCTATCGTCAGCTTGGGTTGATGATTCCTAATATCACTATCAGTACCATAAAACTCTATTTTAAAGTCATACTGAAATAACAACATAAATTCTTTATCAACTCCAATTAAAGATCAATACTCATCTATACATCTACCTGCATACTAAACCCCAAACAATATTAATTATTATCTTCCTCATAGCCTGATCTCAAATTAACAGAATTATCATCAAGTGGTCTAACAATAGGTCTTACAAAACTTGGCCTTATATCACTACCCGGTCTTTTAGGAGCTGGTCTAGTACTGCTTGGCCTAAGATTTCCTTGCTTAATACTACTTGGCTTTAAACTTTTTGACATATGACTTCTTTGTACTTGATTTGCCTGTTGTTTACTGCCTAATTTACCATCATTTTGTCTAATTACAGGTCTTTGAGATTTATATATCCCTTCATTCTTGCTATTATCCATCTTCATGTCACTTGATCTCTGGATCATTTGTCTTTGGTTTGCTTGTTTTTCATCATCATTTCCCTTCATAGATCTTCGAGCTCCATATCTCCTGTTACTCGAACCTTGTCCCGTCTGTCTTTGGACTACTTGTCTTTGATCATCTGCACTGCCCTTTGCAGTACCTAACTTTATATCAAGCTTTTGTTTAATATAATTCTCAACAAACTCAATCTCTTTAAGCTGCAATTTAATGTATAATTTAGTATAATCCGGATTTTTAATCCAAGTCTTGTTACTAAAACTTAAAACCCTATGTCTATACTTACCAAATTCATTTTCCATAGGAATTTCTATTAACTGTTTAAACCTATTATCGGTCTCTGTAAAAATGTCATCATCAAAATACTGACCATATTCTTTTAAAAATTCATCTTCCACTTGCAGAAAAATTTCATCCCGTATCATATTTACAAGGCACCTGTAATATCCCTCAAGATCTGCTATTTTCTGCAAAACTTGTTTTGCCTTAACATTTTTATTTGGATCATCAACATTTACCAGAATATCATCTACAACTTCATAACTAGAATCATAAGCTTCCTCAACTTCTCGACTAAAATTCCAATTGGTAAAATCAAAAGGCCTTATGAAAGAGGCACTAAGATTATTCAAGAATGAAAAAAATGAAAAGAATAAAATAATATACTTAAATTTAACCATAAATATTCTCCTAAAAAAATTACTATATAGTTAATATTCTAACCTTTATAAGTAGAAAAATTAAAAGTTTTTACTATTTTAATTTGCAAACTAACATCAACCTCATCAATAAACGAAGTACTTTTAATTTTTAAAGAATTAATAATAACAGTTTCATGAAATCCTACCGAAGGACCATAAATGGTGTAATAAATACCTTCCTTAACTTTTTCCCTAAATTGCATCTTTACAAAATTAGAACTAAACTCTAAAACACTATTTGCAAAAGGTGTTAGTTTTAAATTCTCAATCAAAACCTTATCATAAATAGAAGATAAAATACCATTTGTAATGGTAATTATCCCTGGATTTGCAGTAACATTATAACTTATGAATTCACTATGCCTAGTATTAAGATCAACAACAGCTCGCTGACTACTAGTACTACTTAAATTTTCCTCAATAGCTCCTGCCTTTGGAAATACAAAAAATACTTGAGGTAAATATAAAAACCCCTTAAAATCAGGACGTGGAAAGAGAGCAATATAACTAGATGAACTTGAAAGACTTAAAATATGATTTACAACCTCCAAAATAAGTGCTGTTACATCCTTAAACATGTCAAAATCCCTTTATTTTTAAATATACTTAAAACATAATATTTCAAGGAATACGTGAAATTTCACTTCCCATTTTATAATCATGCATATTATTTGGCGAAGAATCACCTTGCATTTGAAAAATTACAGCATCTGTTAACGCATTAATAGCACTCTCCATATTATTAAAGTAAGTACTCAAAGGTTCAATGATACTTTTCTCCAAATCTATACTACGAGCCCAACTTAAAAGTTCTTTCACATCTTCTAAGAACATATGCATATCATTCTTATTAACATCACACATCAATCTCAAACTGTCCAGTTTCAAATCACCTGCATCAGGACTCGACCCAGTCAAGCTTGAATCTAGTCCTAAACCTAAGTTTGGATTTGAATCTAAACCAATTGCCTTTTCAAGACGCTGCTTTAAACTTGCATCAAGACCCATTCCCGCACTCAAAAATTCAGAAAGGTTTTCTTTTAAATGGTCGCTCATAAGATAAGGTAAATTTTCCTTACCTTCCCTAAATAAATCGTAAACAACAGACACAGCATCATCATTACCTTCCAGACAAGTACTGCTTCCTTTTAAAGAACTAGCAAATCTAACTGCATCAAAGAGAGTACTAGAAGTACCTGATGGTTCAGTTTTAGAGAATAATGACTTAAAACCACATGTCTTACGAATAAAATCATTCATGTCAACCTGAGTATCAAATTTACCCGTATCTAAAAGTATGCTCTTGATAATTTTACTCTCAAAATTACTATAAGTAACATCATTAATCCTACCCTCAACATCATCTTCTTTATACTTAAATTTAGAATTATCAGAAACTACACTTAAGTTTAAAAAAGAATCTGGATTAAAATTATTCAAAGACTTAAAAATATACGGTTCTAAAATACTCGCACTTAAATTTAAAAGTGAACTTGAATGAGTATTTAAATATGAATTCATACTTAAATTAGAATCCCTATCATTACCAACAGGAAAGCTTAATGTCTGTGAAGGCGCTAGAGGTAAACATGATATTAAATTTGAAAATGCAAGGTCAATTAAATTACCTTCTAATCCCATACTATCCTTCTCTTCTTGAATGTCTGCAAATTGATTGAAAGACCCTGAAACTGGAATGACTTGCAAATCAACATTAATACTTGGTAACTCAAATAAAAATTTATCTTTCTTAAAATTATCATCTAAAACACTCTCTAATAAATTACTAAATATCTCAGGCTTAACTAAAATAGAAGCTAACTGTTCTTCTAGAAACTTAATACTACTTGTAAACTTTAATTTCAAATATTCGTCTAAATTAGTATTTAATCGTGGCAAAAAAGACAAATTTTGCTCTGAATCTTGTATTTCACCTAAATTCATATATAAAATCCCCTATAAATTTGAAACGAACAAGTTCTCATATACTTCCTTTTTAAGCTTTAAATTAGCAATTTTATTAATTTCTAAAAGCTCAAGGTATTTAAATCGCTTAATCTCATCTAAGGTACAAACCCCCATTAAAACCGGCAAATAATATTTGCAAGCCTCACTTCTTAAAAACTGCAAATAATCAAAATATTCACTTAAAATTACACTACGATTCATGAATTATCCTTAAAATTTAATATTTTACTAAGACTAATCTAGTCTAGATACCAGATCATTGTAATTCCACCTATCATCAATATGTGGATACTTAATAAAAGTTCCACCAGCATCTTGAAAACTCTCGATATACACCAAACTGGGTTCTTTAAGTCCTGCTATTTTTTCTACTAAAGAATACTGAACAGCAAAAAAAATAGTAGGTAGTAAATATTTATACAAAAAGGAATGCTCTCTGTTAGTACTAATAATCTCATAAAACTCATCAAAAAAGGTAGAAGATATCATTAAGGAGCTTATTTTTTTAATAACCGATATATTATTAAGTTCCCGTCTTAAAGTCTCTTGACTTGCATCAAATCCCAAAATAGAATCCCACTCATACATGGGAATATCCCTTAAAATATACTCATAAGTCTTAAGCTTAGCCAAAATCTTTAACTTATATCTCATAACCTAATTCCTTTCAATTTCACAATTGATTGCATGTATTACAAAACTTACAGCCTCATTATTACTTGTATAACTCCGACTTGGAACTTCTGAAAAAAAAGCACTATTAGAAATAATCTTAAGCCCCATCTGGTCATTAAACACTAATGGCTTAAGTTTATCTCTTTTAGGAGTAGCAGAATAAAATTGCTCATTACTAAGCTTAGTCAAAGCCTTATAGTCAAATGAACCCTTAGTAATCTCTAAACTAAATATATGAACAATGGTTCTAGGATCCCTGAAACTTGGAATTGGAATATTCCTATCTTCAGTGCTAGCAGTCGCCATCACATTTGGAGAGGTCGAATACTGTAACTTCCCCCTATCTATTAAGATACCTGCAAAGCTAAAAAACACCAAATCTAATGAATAATAATCTTTCATTAATCAGCCTCCCTTCTTAAATAATCATTAATATCATCACTACCTATGTTTAAAACTACACTCTTAAAACTGTCATTATATTTAATACGAATAGATAAACTTAAACCCAAAACATTATCTGCCTTAAGTCCAAATTTAATATCACCAAAAGATACAATAAGTCCACGTTCTTTAAATTCTTTAAACAAACATTCAAGTCCTGCAGTATAGGCATTAGGTTTCCCATCAGAAAATTTTAACTGGCTAAGTTTACTATTTTGCCTATTATTACCATTCCAAATATGAATAAGTTCACGAGTCGCTTCGTTTTTCAAAAGATAATACGTAAACATTTCATCAATTGACCTACCTGCACAATCTACTCCCTCCTTGAAAGCCAAAACTCCATCACGACCAGTCTCATTTAACAAAGAATAAAAATTAATATTATTTCGTCTCAATTCACTAATTAAAGTCGCATCATAAACTGGTTTTGATCTCAATGTCATTCCATAAGGGTTAGTAGCATGAAAAATATTAGCCTCGTGCAAATATTTAGCTATAAACTTAAGATGCAGATTATCACTACCACTATCATACATCAAAATGACCCCATCCCTCTGGCTTACAGGTAACACATCTAAAAACTCAGGAAGTATCTTAAGCTTAGTTGAAAATACTACAAATTTAGCAATGCCTTTAACCAAATTACAAGCCTCTGCAAAATTCTCTTGCAAAGAATTTACAAAGACCACAAACGGATGTATATTTTTCGTTAAAAATTCAACTACTACCTTTATATCTCGGTAAATAAAAAAATCAAAAGATTTCAGGCCTCCTTCGGCAAAAAAATCACTGCAACTTGCTGATAAAAACTCATACTCTTCAGATGCTACCTTGCGCTTATCTTCATCTGCTTTAAACTTCTGTTTTATTTCAATAGATTCTAAAGTCTTTCTAAAGCTTGAGACATCCAAAACAAAATGTCCTTCTTTAAAAACTTCACTTTTATAAATAAGCAAAGGATTATAGTAACCAATGCTATCTAATTTAACTGTATCTTCAATTAAATTGACACTAATTGTATCTTGCGGCATATTATCTCCTATTTTAAATTTATTCAATTTTAATTCTAACTCTTGGTCTCAATAACCTGTATGTCCGCTCTGTAATGCTGACTTAAACCCAAAACTGCTTTTTGATCATTACAAGAAATATTAACAAAACCTCCATTGATCAAATCGCCCATGGATTTCAGGTAATAATTCAACGACAAGTTATATTTTCCCTCTATAGGCTTTGAAAACTCAAATTTACAAGAATTTTCATGCAAAAACCCCAAAAAATATTCATAAAGCTTATGCAAATTAACATAAGTCTTCAGTTCACCTGACGTCCTTACAAATCCCAAAAAATAAATAGTAAACTTTAATCCAAACTCATTAACATTTTCATAAAAACTCCCACTCCTTAAACTTCTTGGCTCAAGGCAATCGAAACCTGCAGGGTTTATGACTATAATGTAAGAATAATTATCTTCTAAATCATTTAAACACAGAGAATTATAAGAATTTATAATCTCTAACCTTAAAGAAAAATGTTTTAAGTAATTCTTAAAATGAAGAAATATTTTTATTAAAAAAGATTGTGATTCATATAAATTAAGCAACACAAACACTCTCCTTAAGGTAATGCTCTCTTTAACCAGACATTAAAGTTTCCTAAGCATCAAAATGGTATATCCAACTTTTCCATAAAAATACACATCAAAATACTTAACCAAACTTATAATCTCCATCCAATTATCACCTATTAAAACCTGATCTTCCCGGTTAAAATCAAGGGTACTCAAAGTATAGACCTTAGCACGAATTTCTCTTATATAGACATTCGAATTGAAAAGTTCAATATTCTCTTCACTTTTAAGTAAAAAGACTCCTTCAAACTTAGTAGAATTTTTTCTATCGATCTTTTTCTCATAAGAAGCATTGGTTCTATTTTTAATTAAGTCTCTTTTAAATAAAAGCATGGGCTTTGAATACCTTTTAATGCTATCAGTTACAGCCAAACCAATACCAACCATCATATAACCCCTATTAATGCCCTCTTACAATTCTTAATATCTTTTACAAGATTATTGAAAGCAACACAGAAATCCTTACTTAAGGCCTCATTGTGCAATACATAATCTGAATATTCCACTAATATCTCATTTAGTCGCTCAGACTTAACTTTATTAAAATCAAAATGTAAAAGCCTGCCTCTCTTTTTAAGCTCACATCCAAGAAAATAATAGATAAGCAAAAATACCTTACTCATACTTAAATCTTCAAGACCTAAACCCTGACTAAGTAAAACATCCTCAAGTAACTCCACATACACTTTAAATTCTTCAAAACCAAGTTCCTCTGACTTAAGCATCAGGAAATTCAGTACTTTATCATAAATTTTATCCAAATATCCGCTATCCATTAATCAAACCCAATTGATCTTAAATCTAAGTATTGACTTTTCACTTGCAAGAATGCTTCCAATAGAAAAGTCTAGAAAACTAGTCCTAAAATTACTACTTGACATCTGTGTATATGCATTTAAAACAGGAGGATGACCATCTTTTAACAACAAGAGCTTAGAACTTCGTGGATAAATTAACATCTCATCATTTAGTAAGTTCGTAGTCTCAAGCTCAATATCAGCATCATTATTTATTGCCCTTAAAGAGTCGAATAACATATCCTTATATGAATAATTATTATGACGCAATCTCTCAAGCAAGCTTGCTTTAATTCTAGGAGTTGTTAATACTTTAAAAGGAACTCTCCTTTCATCTTCTAAATTAATTTGGCCTACCTCAGCATTAAAAGCTCTTACTAAGTCTGAAGGTTGTGAAACACTTATAGTCTTATCTATTTGACCCGGAAGATTAAGCAGTCCATACATGGTCTCACGGTTAGTCTCATCAACAAGAAGGGTTCTATGATTCTTTTGATCACTTGAAAAGCACAAACCACCTCTCAGATAATGTGAACTTAAAAGTTTATGTATCTCAGACAATGAATACCTAAGCCCTTCTCTCATATTAATATTATTAATCGCCTGGATATCCAATTTCCCATCAGGTGCATAATATGTAAAGGCATACTGAAATGGTAAATAATTAACAAGAACCACTTGTCTTTTAAATTTTATAGTAGACACGGTACTAAAATCATTTACCTTAAGTGTCGGAAGATCTACTATACTTGAATTCCACTTTATAACCTTTTCGCTTGCAAACGATAAATCACTACTCTCTATCTGTTCATTATCAAAAAAATGATAATATTCAGGAATTGGTTTATCAAAGGTCAAAGCATCCCTAACAGTATTGATAAATTCTTCATTATTAAATAGACTTTCATTCAATGTTTAGTTTCTCCTTAAATTTTTAACTAATTTTTTTAATTCAAATTCGAATAAATAATAAATACCCAAATCAAATCTGTGTAACAGGCTTACTGATGAGCATAACCTTTGTACCATAAAATCCAGGCCTATCTCTAAATTCTAAAGCGTCACTTAAAGCCATTGCTTGCATATAAGTAGCATTATCACTAATCTTTGCAAGTACTCCCTCATTATCAAAAACTAACTTATCGCCAGCTTTAACACTAACATCTGAGAGTAAAACACATTCAAAACTACTAGCAATTGATATAACTGTTGCTATCTTTGTCATGTCATCATAATCTATGCAAATTCCATAAAGATCACTACCACCGCCACGTGCTATACAAGGTGACATACTATTATCAACAACTAGTTTAACTCCACGTTTATAGCAAAAATCAACAGCTTGATAATTTTCAAACTTATCTGCTAGAGAATATTGCAATCCTCCTTTATGGGAAAAATAAATATCAAATGATCCAAACTGACTGGACTTATCAAAAACCGCCGGATGCGTGCTATAACTTTTAAGTTTTTCTAAGACTGATGCTTGCTTATTTACCTTAAGAGATGCAAGTTCACTCTCCAGTCTACTCTTCTCTTGAGTCAGTTTAGCTAAGCTTGCCTCCAACTCACTTTTATCTGGCATAAATACTCTCCTTTAAAATTTTTTAAATTTAAATAAATATTAAAATAACTTAAGATTTAACAGCATAAAAGTCCTGCCTAATCTGAATCCACTCATTAAGCATTGCTTGCCTTAAATCTTTATAATCCTTTATTGTATTATTCATATTTCGTAAATTTAATACCTCCCTTGCATTCCCTTTATTAAAAGTCATTAGACTATAGGAATTATTACTATTCTTGGATGAATCAATATTTACACTTGCAAGCCTTAATAGCATATCCTTAATACCAGCATTTAAACTTAAAATATCAAGATTACCTGCAACTGCCAATATCTGTTTCTCATCAACATATTTTTTTATAATCTCACATGTTTGAATATCTAAAACCTCAACTAATGAATGTCCTCCATTTAAAAGCTCCTGAGTACTATAACTTAAACTTAAATTATCATCAGCAAGCCTAGTAATCCAAACAGCCCTAGCTAGTAATGCATCATTATGAGTATCATTAACATTAATATCACCACCACCCTGGCCTACATTACTAATCTCACTAGTATTTAAACTCTGATTAAGACTAATACCTTCTTTAAATTCATCTGAAACATTTATACCGACCGACTCGCTCTTCATCAATCAAACCTCCTAAAATCTAAAATTAAAATGTAAATTACTCTTTAACATCTCTATCTCATCACTACCTAAAGAATTTTCTCTTATAATCTCTAGATATTTAGAATACATATCAAGCAATCTTATGTCCCTTTCTAATTTTTGATCATCACTTAATATAACTAAATCATTAAAACGCATGTTAAGTCTGTAATGCTTATTAAGCTTCAGATTAACTGAAAGTACCGCTGCTTCTTGAACAGTATGCAAAAAATCAACATAGTTAGCTCTGTCACCCTTACCATCACTTCCTAAACCCTTTACCTGTTCATTAAAACTCCTAGTTAGTGGTTCTTTAGTATCAGCCCCTATCTTTGCTTTTACAAGCTCAAACGCATCCTTTAAAAAGGACAGATCATATTTGACAACTTGTATGCTTGCACCCTCATCAGCACTGTAAAATATTCCTTCATTACAAAGACCGCCTCTTAGCCTCTCAAACACACGATCAAGCTCAAATCCAACCGTACCTAAACCTTTACTTAGGTTGTCACTATTTTTAAAAAAAGTAGAAAATAATCCCTTACCCTTAGTACTAAAATGACTGATCTGACTCCTAGCATCCTGCAAAGTCTCTAAAAGCTCAACTAATTGCTCATCTTTATAAAACAAAAAATTATATTGACCAATACGCTTCTCAATCTCAGAATATATCTGCTCCAAAAGACAAATGCTTAAAAGCAAGCTTTGAGTATAAGCTGGAGTATGCTCCCCTAGTATATAATCAAAATTTTCATGAATTATAACTCGACTCTTGTGCAAGACAATAGACGTACCATCATCCTGCAAATACTCTAAATAATCATTACTGTGATCATCTCTTATACGCTTATAATCCAAATACTTAAATCCAAATGGTAATTCATCATTAACACTCCTGCTTAAATCTTCATCTAAAACTTTAGGCTTAATTAAAATATATCCTGCTCCATGAAACCTATAGCTTATCATAGCCTCAAGAAGTGCTTCTGAGAGTTCCAAGCTTAAGGTTTGCAAATTATTGAAATCAAGCGTAGAAGAATCCAAAACTTCTAACCTAATTCCAGGCCTTAATGCATCCTCTGCCGAGTTCTCTATATAATTCCTAAAAAATAATGAATATCTGTAAAGCTTTAACGGATCAATTGCATACTTATTAAATAATACACGTTCAAAATTATTCATACCTTTTTTAAATATCACACATTAATTATATCAATAATATTTAACTATGTAAACTATATATAAGTTAATAATTAATATTACATTATTGTTTTTTCTATTAAATTCTCTATAACTTGATACTAGTTGACTCACAAATTAGATTTTAATACAATCTTAAATCACTCTTTAAACAAATTAGCCTATCTAAACTTACCTCAAGGTCTCTCTTTTTTTTTTAAAAGTGCTTCATCTAATATCATTACCACAAAGAGAATAATTCTTATAAAAACAGTCAAAATAATAAAATTAATTTTCATTAAAAAAGTTAAAATAACACTAACAGATTTCACAAATGCAATACAAACAATACAAATTACTTGAACAAAAGAAATTAAAATACTCTTAATAGTCTCCACAATTATTAACTCCTAAAATTATTATTAAAATTACAATTTGTTAAGAGTGAAAAATAAATATATTATACCCTTACAAAATTAAATATATGTCAATATCACAGACACCAAAGTTACAAAAATTAAAACTAAAAAAATTTAAAAAAGTAAAATCATTAAAAATGATTTTACTTACAGAAATATAGATACTTTCTTAAATAATAAAGTAACACACATTATACACTAATAAATAAAACTCATTTCTCTTAAAAACACAATTAAAATCCATGGTTTTTTATAAAATTATCTGTCTCTAAAACAAACTCCTTATCATAATGAGAAGTCAGAGTAACTTTAATCCTATCTAGATTTTTAAGTTTATCAACAAATCTCCTCCTAAGAGCAATAGTAAAAGTATTGTGAACTGGAACTGGAAAGAGAATTTTTAAAAATTTCTCATTAAACCTAGGATCTCCCATTTGAAAATCCTTAATCGTTGCAAGTTGTGCACTAGGCTCATAAAGCTCAAATACTGACACTTCTGCTTCTGCACCATCAAACACTATGCTTTTAATATTCACTGCTCTACACTCACCAGCTATTGTAAATTTTAAAAAATAAGCTGGATAACCTTCTAAAATTGCTTTTGTGTAATCCCCTTTGTATGGGTCTGATTTTATCTGTTCCTTAGCAACCTTAGTCATACTTTGTTCCCAAAAAGAAATACGACTTATGCTACCAGATTTAAATTCTTTAGAATATCGTTTATAGCAAAAAAAATTATTCTCACAATACGATTCCACATTTGCCGAGATCAAGAATATAATCAATACATAAAATAAAAACATATGACACATTATCGTAATCAATCGAGTAAATACCATGTATCTCTCCTAATCACACGAATATATTAAGTTAATAATTCTAAAATATTAACCAAACTACTCAAATTTGCTGAACTAACTTTAAAAGAATATCGCTTTTCAAAATTAGTTCCCGACTCAATGCACACAACAAAAAACTTCAAATATCCACCCCTAGCTTCCTTAATCAATTCTCTCCACTCTGACTTGCAACGCTTAAAATCAAGATCAACACTATAAATCCATTTTCTATTCTTATTAAACATACTAAATGGCATATCCTTAACATATGAAGTTCCAATACAAATTGCATTATCGTTTAATCTAATCATCTTTATTTTAAGAGCTTGATCACTATTAAGCTCAACATTTGCACTTACATAACCACTATAATCACTATAACTAATTGAAAAGAAATCACCGTTATTAGTTAAATTCAATGAAACGCTCCCTGAGCCATTCCTATCGCCTGCATAATGTACTTTAAGCTCTTGTGTCTCTTTAGCAAATACATCACAAAATACAAGCAAATTAATTGTCAAAAATAATGCTTTTAAAAAAAGTTTTCCTGCCACCATAAATCGAAGAATCTTCATTAACAAAACATTAATCCTTAATAGTTAACCATACGCTAAAGTTTATACTTAAAACAGATATTAATCAATAATTTTAAAAAAAACCTCACAAAACAATATAATCTATATTTTGAATATGTACATTACCCTTAAAAAATATATTCTAATGCTTAAAACAATAAACTCAAAGAAAACTCACTCACAATCCAGAAACAACAGCAACGATTATCCCCTAAATCACATCAGATGTAACTCTCTTGTCAACATTCCCTGATCTTAAAAGATTTTTAAATACCAAATATTAACTCTTCAGCAACAAAAATTGAATAAATAAAAATATATCCTAAAGTTTTCACAAACCCTAGGATACATATCAATTTTAATTAACTTATCAAAGTTTAAGTTCAAGATTAGATCTTATAATGTAAAAAATTTACACTCACCTCACCTTGTTCTTCAACTTTTCTTTTAAAGCTCTAAATAATTTAACGTTAGCTTGACTACTACTATCAGTAATCTCAGGCCCACTACTTCTTAATATCTCTTTCACTAAGCTGTACATGGAAACTGAATAGTGTCCCAAATCTGATAAATCATAGGAATTCGAACCTTTGTCGTGCCCAGCCATTTGACCAAGAAGACCGATAATTTCTTTCAGCCTCCTTTTGTTATTCACGCTTAACCATTTAGCAAATTTCAAAGCTCTTTCATCAAAATCAACTTCTTGCGACTTCTGCACACTAACAGTTTTCTGAGCGGGTTTTTGAGCGGCAACAGACTGCTTAGGACGGCTTTTTAACGATTTTCCACGTTTTCTTTTCCTAGCAGCACCCGGGCGTAAAGCTACACCATTTTTAGTAATCTCATTTTCTTGATGAACAGATGATGGAACAGCAGCTTTGACATCTGAAACACTAGTATCAACGCCACTTGATTCTTGAGCAGCATCAGTACTACTATCTGTTGTAACTTCGTCTGAAACTGAAACAACACTATCAGAACTATCCGTATTTGATACTACAGTACTTGATTCTACTGTATTTGTTGTCATTTGTTGTGGAGTATTAGATAAAGCAACACTAGATGTATCATCACCACTTGAATCTTTACCTAAAAAACTACTTCCTAAGTCCTGAAGAAGAGTAATAGCAAACGATCCTGCTTCTTGAAATACATCCATAGCAACTTCAATTCCTTTCATAGAAATAGGAGCAATATGTTCTACACCTTGAAGCATAACTTTAAAAAAATACTCTAAAACATGAATGCCAGCTTTAATTCCGTCAATAGTCACTTCATCAGAATCAATATCTTTAATCACAATATTCAAAGCCTCAGAAATTGCTAATCCTAAACTAACAACTTCCGAGTTCTGACTATCAGCATCAGAAACTATTTTTTGATCTATTGGATTACTGAAAACACCCATAAATCCTTCACCAGGTGCATTATTACAACTAAGTGACAACGCACTTAAAAACACAAAGATATTAAACCTTCTCATAAAATTTTTATATATTAACCTCCTCAATGAATTTAAATATTAACGTTCTTTAAGTATGCAATCATAAATGACAAATTATATAACAATAAAATCATATTTAAAGGAAAAATTTCAAATTTGCATAATAATTTATAAAAGATAAAGCTACCTGTATGTACACCACATTAAATACAATATATAAACAGACTTTGGACATTAACTAAATTAATGATTGAATTTTAAAATCTTAGTTTCGATTTAAAATATTAAAATGACTCTTAGACAAGAAGTTCTCAGTTTCAACACTATACTCCACATCATCATTAGAAACTAAAGTAATTTTAAATTTCACCTGCTCACGTAAAGCCCTAAACAGTGTTTCATTAAGTTTAAGAGTCACCTTATTAACCACCCTAACTGAATACTCACCTAAATATTGCTCATTGAAATCATTACTGCCATCAATTTGAAAATATGGTATATCTAGTGAATTAAATTCTGAATTAGTTATTTTTTGATTATAAAAACTAGCATCAACCCCATCAAAAATCACATCTTTAAAACTCATTAAACGTCCATTATCAACTAGTTCAAGACATAAAATAAAAGACGGATAGGAATCAAAGAATTCTCTCTTCTCCTTATCCTGCAAAGCCTCAAATTTTTTAGAGTGTTTATTAACATACAACGCTTTAAAAAAAATATGCTTTATATTACCTGAACTAAAATCTTCTGCATAAGTACGCTTGCCTATCACACTATCATATTCATTTAAACCATAGCGCGTCTTTACCCCAAATAAGCTATTAAAAATATCCCCTCTTAAGAACAGGATAAAAAAGAAAATGAAAAATATAAAAAAACACGTAAGTACAAAAACATATATTTTAAATATAAGTGACTTAATCTTACCCATCTATTCCTCCACCAAATACATTTTAATAATTACTAAAAAATACCAATTAACAACCTCAATAAGCTCTAAACTTATCAACAATATCAAAAAATTTCTGAGCACTATCAATACTAAAGCTAAAAGAAATATTTCTCTTAACACCACTATCACGCTCAACACACTCAACATCAAATCTTAAACCTTCATTTCTCGCAACTTCTAATAATCCTAAATGTTCACCTAATTCGGTATTTAGATGAATCAAAAAGCCTGTCTTATCAATTGAATCATCAAAAGGCAAAAAATATTGCTTATAATTCAATTCTAACTGTTTTCCATCATAAGATGACCTCAAATATTTATGCTCAACTGGAATACCATTAAAAGCAACCTTTAAAAGATTAAGGGGTTTACCAGTCAAAATATCAAAATCAAAAATAATATGCCTACCATTATCCTTCTCATGCCTATAAGGATAACTTACATGAACTAAACCTGATTTATTATTTAAAACCATCTTTACACAAACTGTACCGTCATTAACATTATGTAAAATCTCAATCTCTTCTGAAGCTAAAACTGAATCTGAACAACTAAAAATTACAAATGTCAACATCAAAATAAAATTCAAAAACATAATTCCTAACCTTGTAATGTAAGATACTATTAATAATTTCAAAATAACCACATCTAAAAGAAATAATCAAATAATACCTCCTAAATACAAATAACAAAATAAAAATTTTACAGCAATTATAAACCTAAGATGATAAAATTCCAAACTTATGAGATAATAAAAACTTAACAAAAAGAAAAACTAATACCTTAGGAAATAAACAATATGAAGTAACTTATAAATAACTTCAAGGAGAAATATTTATGAACATAAAAATATTATTATTAATACCCATCTTAATTTTATATATACAATGCAATGATGCAGCATCTCAAAAGTTGATTGACAATTACAAAGAATCCAACCCAAATCAAGTTCAAAAGAAGAACTACTTAACACCACAAAACAAGAACGGTACAAAATATAACACTTATTCTGATTTCTTAATACAAGAGAAAAAAGAACCATATGAAACAATAGAAGGCATAAAAACAATAAAGATTTCTCTTTTCTCAACGATTCCTGTTTACTCAATAAATGCAAAATGGATTAAGAACAAAGCAATAACTATTATGGGACTAGAGGGCAACCCCATAAGTGAATTTAAAGATAAACTCAGATATTCCTACTCAATATCCCCTATTACAGAAAATGGAAATGCTAGCAACAATATCATGCCTATCGTACTATTTGAGACAACTAAGAATGGTGGTAAAGATCTGGAAGTTACAAGCTTTTCTTTAATAGACAATCCTGAACTGGATTTCAATTCAAGACATGTCTCCATACTTTACAAGCCATTACAGACAGAACCTTCAGAAGAACCTGGATATCTTAATGCAAATCCATTTTGGATAGCAGGTGAAAATGCTAAAACAATACCAGCCCTTACACGAGATAAATACATAAAAGCTAAAATAGAGGTTAAGAATAAGAAAAACAATACTATCAATCAACATACAATATTGCTCAACACTACTTATCTGACTAAGTTAATCAAAGAAGTACTTAGCAAATATCCAGAAATCAGGGCAACTAGTCCTGATTTTAGACTTTAACATAATTTAATAATAAAATAAATAGAATTTAACATATCAAAAGATAAAAAAACTAAGATTCTACACCACAGCTTCATAGACTACAGTGTAGGATCTTATGTCATAACAACGCTAACTTAGCAATTAGCAAAGCTGCCATTTCAATACTTTGTAATATAATTAACTTACTTAAACATAACTCTTAATAAATACTGTAAAAATGATGACAAAGCTATTTCTCCACTATTAATCCACATTTTCAGATTTAAATGAAAAAACTACAAATAACAAACAAAAGCAGTTTAAGAGCTAATTTTACTTGAACTACCTACATTATCAATTAAGTCATCACCTTCTTAGATACTCAAACTACTTGTCATCATCCATTGTTAATAACAAATGTATATCAATATATGAATTGATCAAGCATTACCTAAAAAAATTTAAAATCACAATTTAAATTGCAATTATAATCAAACAAACTTTTAAAAGTTATATTTTCTAAAGATGTATAATTAAAATACATCCAATAACAAATAAAAATACAAGATTTAATAGAAGTAAAGAAAACATAAATTATATTTAGAACATTGCCAACTTGTATTAATAATCTATTAATATAAGTTATTTATTAATATTACTTACCAACATAGAATACCCTTGTACTTTAATATCAAAAATGATAGCATAATATTACAATTAATAAAATAAATTTTATTATCGAGTTACACACAAAATAATAAGTAGGTAACACGATAAGAAGGAGAATATCTAATGAAAAGAATTATTTTAAACACCATAATGGTAACAATAGCTTCATTAGCTATACTAGGTTGCTGTCCAGACAAAACTGATCCATCACTATATGGTACAGGAAAAGGCAAGGCATATATAAAAGTTTTCCCAGATTTATCAAAACTAACACCCCTTGCTAAAAATTTTGAAGACATTAAATCTCTCATACCTGACCCATCTGCAGGTAAAACTTACAAAGAAAATAAGTTAAACGATGCATTTAGAGCTATATCAACTTATGAAGAAAGGTTCTTGAAAGCACTAGCCGCAAAAAAGGCATTAGAAGTTGCTAAAAAGAATAAAAATGCAAATGTTACAGAAATTGATAAAGAATTTGTAAACGTAATAAAATATCTAAAATTTGTAGATGGTGATGAAAATACAGTTGACAGTTATGACTATGTTGTTAAAATATTCAAGGAAGCTTTAGAAGAATAAATCTTATAAGAATAGTAAGTTAATATAAAGTAGGATAACAAAATGCGCTACTGTAGTAGCGCATTTATCTTTTTATGTATATACCTTGTTTACTAAAAAAGTACTACACATTTCGAAAAAAAGAGAATTATCATCTCAGAATAAAAATAAATCTGTACCCATACGCGCATTAAAATTTCATTTGTATAGAAACATATAGAAAAAATTACAATCTTAAAATACTTACTAATCAATTGTATAGCTCAAAATAATAAAACTCTAAACACAATTTTTAAATAAACGTATATATAAAAAAATTGAACCTCGCTTTTTAAAATTAATATTTTATAATGATTATCCAATTTTAATGAAAGAATCACTTAAACTGTAGTTTCTAATTTATACTGATACCTAAATTAAAATTAAATATACCTACTCTTAGCAAAATGCTTAAATTTATCCTTATATTCAAGGCTTAAGAGTAAATAACAGGAACTTAAAGCATCAAGACAGTCATCTCTACTTTTAAAATTGCCACTATAGCTATAAATATCATTGATAACATTGTTATCTGTAATCTTTAAAAACTCTATTTTGCGAGAGTTAAATAGGGGTATCAAAGTACATATTCTCATAAATTTATTACTTAAAGGCTTAACAGCTGATATTTTAAAATAATGATTCATGCCTCGCCTGAGAGAGACCATAATTTTTGTTAAAAATCCATAACCATCAGTATTATCTCGATCCTCAACATAGAGTGTATTAACATTAAAGTTCTCTGCCAACACACAAATAGCATTAAGAATTGACTCATCACTTATAGGCTTTCTATCTTGATAAACATATGCATAATACTTATCACCCATTCGTTCAAGCACACAAATAGCAGTATTATCCATACCAACAGAGAATGCAGGATCAATATACATAATTGGACTTTTAAATGTATAATCTTCATTTAGAATAACCTCATTAAAGCACGCATCAGCACTAGCAATCCACTCCCCAAGAAGTACTCGGGCTTTGTAAGCAGGCAAATTTCTGTAAATCATTTCCTGAGTTTCAATAAAATCTTTAGAATTTAAAGGATTATCATAAATACTAAAATTATATGTCCTATATATATCGGGTTTATCAATATAATCTGTCTTAAAGTAATGTGCAGGATGATCAGGATTCGTATCAAAAATAATAATAGCCGGCTTTTGCCTAAGTCTTTTCATTATCTCAAGTAAAGTCTCTTTATGCATTAAAGTTGCTTCATTAATATACACAATAGCAGAATTACTACCCCTAATCTTTGAGAAAGAATCACTATTTTTTCCTCCATAAACATTAAGTGTCAGACCTGCGATCATACATGAAACAGTTCGAGAATCTTTTAAATAATACTCAACATTTAAAAGATTACATATTTTTTCTATCTGTTTTAAGGTATTAGCAAGCAATGTTCCAATTGAACTTCCTACAATAAAATTATTAGTATCCTTGTAATAATACTTTTTATTCTGAATTAAAAATTTGATAAGTAAATAAGATGCCAAAAATGTCTTGCCACTGGATATTCCACCATTAAATATTATTCTAGAGCAAAAATTATTATCTATATTTCTCAATACTTCCCTTTGTCTAAGAGTTAAGTACTTATCTTCAAATAAGTTAAAATCAATTTTTCTAGTCTTATCTTTTGAAAATGTGGCAATATCAATATTAAATTTTCGCTTAAACCTTTTCTGCAACTTAATAAAAACTGATAAAGCACTTAACTCCAAGATTACCCCAACTTTAAGCCCCTAGACTTAAAAATTTCCTTCAATTTAATCAAACACTCATAATCTTCCTTCATATCACTTAAAACAAGCTCTCTAGACATTCGATTTTTCTTACAAACCTTGTACTTTAAACTCAATCTAAGTTTTTTACATAAGTTTTCATCATCACTGTCATTAATTTGTCTCTCTAAATTTAAAATCTCTTTATTAATATCTATTAACTTCTTAAAAACAGACTGTAGAGTAAGTTCTTTATACTTAAAATGAGAATTTATATAAGAATTTGCAATACTATAAAATGACTTATAAAAACGGTCTCGCTCCCCTTCAAGCTTATAAGCCTCACATGTTGCATCCCTAGCAAGATCATCCAAATCAACATTACTAGAAGCTACAGTAGTAGTATCAGCATCATCCGGATTACTTACAAGCTCACCTAAAATATCAAGTTTAGCCTCCAAAATAGTAGACTCACTAACATCTAATATTTTTGCAATATCAGATATACTTAAATTGGACCTAAACAGAATACTATATTTTAATTCTCTATTTTTAAATGTCATGCAAATAAATTGTAAACAAGTTTTTACAAAAAAACAAGATTTATATAATTCAAATTTAACAAAAAAATCATATATCCATAATTTAATTTCAAAACTTTATTAATCTATTACATAGAATTTAGATATTGGTTAGCTCCAATATCTAAAAAAGGAGAAAAGCATCACTAAAAAATTACTTCAAACACTAGCCCCAATTACAAACACATTAATGATAATCATAATTGTAACACAAAATACGGAGTAAAATAAATAAATCAACAATAAAAAAATAATAGAGTTAATAGAGTCTATAATAATTAAATAAGCTTAAATACTACAAAAAAAATTGTACTTGAGAACTTGCAACATCAAAATTTAAATACTAAAACTAACAAATATTCCTATATACCTTCACTCCCCCCACCCCTCTATAAATTAAAGCAAGGACTTTTTAGTCCTTTAAAGAGAAATTTATGAAAAAATACTGTTTGACAGCCTTTTTACACTAAAGGGTTTATTAAAAACTCTATTCCTAAAGCCCCTAATAAACCCTTTAAGGTAACAGGTCCTTATATTAAGAGTGACACATTGCATGTCAATCTGTACTAAATATAATATATAACAATTTCAAACATTTTGCAAATATTTTTCAAAGTTTTTTTTAAAAAATTGGAAAAAATAACAAAATAACGAAAAATGTTAAAGCTTAGACCCCCCCTCCATATTAGGTTCATTTCTAAAACCTCTGACCTCTCCAAATCATAAGTTTACCTACAAAAAATTCTTAGAAATAAATCCAACACTATAAATCTATCATACTATCTTTTTCTCTTCTTAATAGACTCAAATTGACTAACTATTCTTGCTAAAAATTCTTTCTCATCTGAGAAAACTTTCTCTAAAAGAAAGCTTGTAAGCTTGGCATTTCGCTTATAAAATGCATAAGCTTCAGGACATTTAAGCTGAAACCTTAAAGGACTTAAAGGATTCTGTTTAGATCTCTTTATACCAACACCTTCTCTATTTTTTAGCAAAAACATAGTTCCATTAATCCCATTGTTAATAACATACTTCTCTTCCACAATCCCCTCCTCAATTGCAGTAGCTATCTTCAAATACTTATAAGTCTGAGTCCTAGCAAGTCTGTAATCTTTGGCAAAATCATCAAAACTGGCATAGTTATCAAGCTTGTAATACTCATTATCCTTGATCTCTTTTAAAACTTTCATTGCTTCAATTTTGCAAAAGATCTCCTTTTGAAAATTAACTTTTAATCTCTCCTTAAGCTTATTATAGTGAATAGATATCTGTTCTTCTGGTGTCATCTCTTTAGATAAATTTCTCTTATTAACCTCTATTCCCATTTTTAACCCTCCTTTATCCGTACATACACTAAGTGTACGCAAGTTATAATTCTAGCTTAAGCCATAATGCCTTTGATTTTACTCATCAAATTTAAAAGTGTTTTTTGGTATTCTCTTATATAATCTTTATTCAAATCAAAAACATCATTTTTAGCTATTCTTCTATTCAAATCTTCTCTTTCAGATATTGTACCCAGAAAATTATCATTTTCTTTCAAAATATTTAATAACTCCTTATGAGTATTGTTCCTTTTAAACTTAGTACTAAGTAAATAAATAGGAACTCTTATAGACAATTTCTCAATGAAAAAATTAAACAAATCTAAACTCTCGATTGCCCATTTCTCTGCTGTAATTGGCACTATAATATAATCACTACATACTAAAGCATTAGTTAAAGTAAAATCTAGGCTAGGATTAGTATCAAGTATGATGTAATCATACTCATAACTTAATAACTTTAACTGCTCTTTTAATCTGAACTCCTTGTATGGAATAGATTCTGAGTTAAACTTGTGCAAAGTTAAATAGCTTGGTATCAAATCCAAATTACTATTAATATTTACGATAGCATTATCAATATGCAGATTTGATATCAAAACCTCATATATATTGAAATTAAATAAATCTATTCCTCTTTCCTTTATTATCCTAAAATAATAACTAGTAGTCGATGCTTGGGTATCTATGTCAATAATTAACACCTTAAAGGATTGAGATAAAAGAGCTGCAAATATTAAACTAGTGGTACTCTTACCTACTCCACCCTTGATTGATGCAATAGTAATTACTTTTGTATCTTTTGTATCCATCTTGGAATAATACCCCCTTCCGGCAATTTCTTTCCGTAAAATGCATAAAGCTCCCTTTCCAATTCCAGGAGTATGCTAAGTAAGGTCTGATAATAAGAACTTCCAACTTTATCTTTTTTTAATAAGTTGTGTAGCCCACTTAGATAACAAAAAACTCCACCTTTCTTAAATCTAAACTCTATATATTCACACTTCCTTAAAGTATAAGTCTCCCCCTTATTAAAATTTTTTACTAAAAATGCCTTACCTAATTTCTTAATCCCATAATAAATACCCAAAAAATCATCATTATCTCTTACAGAAAACAAATGAAACATACTTATATCTTCTATGTTAAAGATTCCTCTAAGAGATATGAAAAACTTAGTTGGTTCATTCTTACTTATTCCAAATGTGTAAAAATCTTTAAATATCTTAGTATGATATATCTTTCGATTCTTAACCTCTTCTACTTTGGAAAATATATTATTCTTTCCCTTCCTTTGATTCTTGGGATCTATTTCCTTTTTTTTCTGTTTCAATAATTCTAGTAAAGCCACCATCCTTCCTTTCCCTTGTATAATTGGTAGTCTTACTACTTTATCATTCTAAGTAGTTCGTAATAATACGTATTATCAACTACCTTACTATACTTTAATTTGTCTTTAGCGTTAATAAATTTTTTTAAGGTCGGTATTAATACGTCAATATCTACCCTATGCCTTAACTGTTCTAATAATATACTAAAAATGTTGTTTTTTATATCATTATTTGTGCTTTCTTGTTTTTGACAGACCTGTGTGCTGACTTTTATTTTCCTTATCAGATGATCCAAATCTTTGTATTTATTTTTCTCTACAATAAAGTGAGGTTTTTCTTTATAAGTCTCGTATATTTTATCAATTCCTTTTCTTAATGCTTCTTGATCATAGTTTTGTAACTTAAGCTCCGTTTCTACTTCGACGAGTATCTTTCTAAGTTTTTTTATATTAGCCTCTGACTTACTGTCCTTTTCTTGAACATTCTTGTTTAAATACCCATTCCTTTCTAGAAAATCTCTTACACATTCTATCTTGCCGATTTTAAGCTCATTTTTGATTGACTCTAAATTTTCTCTGGAGAGTGATTTTATAATCATTTCATATTTTTTTACCTCTTTGAAAAGTTTTATCTTAGATTCTTTTTCTGTTTTTAGATTTAATAAAATGAGAGGAAGATCAGTCTTGAAATTGCATTTACTTATGTACTTTAGTAGTGCATTTTTCTCTCTTTTATTATTAGTATTATTAATACACTCCCATTTTGGACTCCCATTTTCTTTTCTATGGATATCAACTCTTTCTCTAAACTTATTTATCTTTTCTTCCTTGATGTTTTTGAAGTATGAGTTTATCTTAGTATGACATTCTTTCTTTGGGTATTGTAGAGTATAATAAACTTCACTTCCACATTTCTTGCCTAGATGTCTGCAGTAATTGAGGGTGATTTGAAACTTTTTCTCAAGTGCATATAAATAATTTTGTAGTGTTTTAATCTTTACTGTCTTTTGATTATTTCTTTTTAGATTTCCATTGAAAAAATACAAGATGTTCTTTTGTGTGTATTTTTTTAGTTTTGAGTTCATGAAATTTAGTGTGGATACTAGTACAATCAAGTTGTATTGGTATCTATTGGTTTTTCCCTTTATACTTTTGATTTTCACTGTTTACTCCTAATATAAGTATTTATAAGTCTTAAGTTAATTAATAATACAATTTATCTTAAAAGTAAATACCTATTTTAGCAAATATTAAAATAAATAAATTTATTTTTTATAAGGTTAAATATTAGATATATTTTTTTCTTGGATTTGATTTCTTTGTAAGATGCTTTACAAACTTATGTTTTTGCTATATGATAAAAGTAAACACTTATATTGAGAGAAAATAAGTACTGATAATTTTTATTTAAAATTTCATTAGAAATGGACGAGCCTTGTTAAGGCAAGTCATGTTAATTTTCATAAACTTTTTAATATTCTTTACTTTATTTAAATCTTACTTAAAGTAAGGTTTTTTATTTTAGGTAAATTGAAAATAAAAAGCCCCAATTTGGGACTTTTTGTTTGGAAGAGGAAAGATATTTTTTTAAATTTACTTTTTTAATTTACTGTATTTTTTGTATACGGAAATAGCTATGGGTTTTATATTGTTTATATAGCGTTTTAAATGCATGATATTTTCTTTAACTGCCTCTAGTGTATGATCGTCTCTTAGAACATCAGCTTCTAGTAGTGTAAAGGAGGGAAAATTTTTATTTCCCAATTTTTCTTTAGTCCGAATTAAAAATGTTTCTAGATATAATGCGTAACTTACAAGTTGTGCTTCATATATGCTTAAGCTTTTGAGTGTGTGTTCAATAGGGGGCTCAGGTTCTTCTGGTAGTGCAGCTATGGAAGTACAGCTAAATATTATGATTTGTAGTAATATAATTATTTTGAGGATTATTTTTTTTGTCATTTTTTATCTCCCTTTTTATTTATTGTTTCTAGTTCATCTTGAAATAATTTAGTTTTTGTTTTCATAAGGGTATTGCGTTCATTTCGTATATCTTCAATTAAATCAGGATCAGCATCGGCTTTAATTGCATCAATAAGTTTTGTAATCTTGTTAAGTATAGTTTCAAGTTCAATGATGATTTGCTTACATTCTTCAAGTTCCATTTTTTGCATTGAAGTTAAGTAGAGGGTATGCATATATTTGTAAAGATCTATGGCTTTTTTTATTCCTATGTGAAAACTTTCATTATCTAGATGGTCACTGTATCCAAAAAATTCCATTAGATTTTGAAGGAAGATTATCCCTAGATTTGTGTTGTTTTTGTTTAGCATAAATTATTCCTTAAATTTTAATAAATTTTTAACTTTTCTTTTTTTTTTCAAGTAAATGCTTAATTATTTTAACTGCCTTATTTAGCATTGGCTTTAATATTGGTGCTAAAGGGATTAAGGTCAGTAATGCGAGTCCTACAATGAGCATAAGTTTTACTTCATTAGTACTTGATAAGAACTCGAATATCATGTTCATATTATCCTCCATTTTTAAATGTGTGTTAGATGTGTTGTATATAAAATATAAACCGTCTAATTTTGTTCTGTTTACATATTAGCATAAATTTAGCAAAAATTAAATATACAAAAACTATATTTTAAGAAGATGTGGGATGTCTTGGTTTGGATCACTGCTGTATATTGAAGCGTGTAACTTGTACCATCCTACAAGAAGTTGTTTTGTAATGTTGTGTTCTTTTCCGCTGTAGAAAAATAAGGTTGTATATTGTTTTTCATTCGTATTTTCGGAAAATCTAAGGAGTACTTTTTTTGTCATGATCGCGTTAGAATTTGCATTATTTTGAAGAGTAAGCATTATGTTTAAATAGATGTTTTTTTCTTTAAGGCTTCTTGGAAATCTTAGTTCTACTTTTTCTGTTACAATATCCATTTTGATTGACTTTCTTTCGAATTCATGGTAAGAATAGTAGACATCAGTTGATGGGTCTGCTCCCCAGTATTGAAAGCCCTGAGGAAATCCTTGTAAATAATCATGTTCTGTTAATCTATTTAGTATTTTAGAGTTCTTATTGAAAGCAAGAAATTCTAGGTCCTGGGTTGATTCGATGTATGATGTAGCTGAAGCTATTATGAGGTTTAACTCTTTTTCAAGTTCAATCTTTTTTATATGGGTATTGATTAAGGAATTGTATCTTCTATGAAACTCATCTGTTCTGGTAAAAGTCCTTCTTACATATCTCTTTGCTTCTTCTAGGCTTTTATTTTCTGCAAAAACTTCTTTTAAATTGTCTATCAGAGTTTGAAATGAAGCTAAATCAAAATCTCTTTTGTTTGTGTCGTATATAGATATCTTGCTGGTTTTCATGTTCTTTTCAGTTTCAGGTTGCTGAGTTAAATTTTCAATCAATGTTGCCTTGAGTTTTTCAAATAGAGTATTGAAATCAAGATTATTTGTTTCAGTTTTGAGTCCCATTAGCTTGGAGATTATCTTTAAATACATTTTCTCTGTATGAGATTCATATTCAAGTAGTTCTTTAGATATTATTTCTCTTATAACTTTTTTGAAATATTCGATTCCTTCGTAAAATGTATCTTTTTTAATTTGTTCAAGTAAGTTTTTGTATGTAATTGCATAAGTTTCTTCGACAATATCATCAATGGGAATTAGATCGTTCTCATTGACTTGAATTTTTCTGTTAAAATCTTTTATCTGTATGCTTTCTTCTATTTCTTCATTTTCTTGGTCCATAGAATCTCCTTGTTTATTTTATTTCTTTACTATGGATGTCAAAAATTTTAATAGTTCTTCCAGCAGGAATTAAGGATTTAATGAATCCATAAACTGAGTTTTTAAAATCTTTTGGAATATAATTAGATGCGAGTTTTTTGAGTTTGCCTTTATGTTTAACTATAATAATTTTTAACTTTCCATTAATTTTGCCAGCTATTTTGAATTTAATTGGTGATCTAATATTATCAAGTAATTTGATAATGATCTCTCCAGGTATGTTTGGATTAACATTTACTTCGACTCTTGCATGTAAAAATGCCTTAAAGAGTAAATGGAAACTTTCATCTGTTCCTATTGATTTGATTGCAAATATTATTGCTTGAAGAGAGTTGATGAGATCTTTTTTAAGGCCTTTTTTTAAATGGGATGCGTTAAATAGTGATAGCATCATTAATGCAATGTATCTTGAGTTGATAGTTTCTTTTATGTTAATTGTAGCGAAATTTTGAGATAGTTCATCAAGTTCTTTTAATAGTTGTTTTTTAAATTTAAGTTCGCTTTGTGTAATCTTTGCAATTTGTGTATTTTGTAAAAATTTTGGTATTGTTTTCATTATCCTTATTCTCTATCGATTATGAGTCTTAGATGTTCATCAAAGGATATCAGCTCATTTTCTTTAATCTCTACATCGGTGTTAAATTGAAACTCAGGTGCTTTAATTTTTGTTATCTTGGTTTCTGAGTCTTCTTTTATGCAAATGCCGATCCTCATATTTTTGATTCCTTTAATTAGGCCTACAGGGCTTAGAAAATTTTGGTATCTAAATGAGATTCCCATATCTTTATATTTATATTGTTTAATGTTTTTGTAAATTTCTCTTATTTGTCTGTCTATTTCTTTGTATATTCCCTCTGTTTCAGTTTTGTATAGTACTTTTAAATATGCGTATTTGATTTTTCCTAAGTTAAATCTGTATGTCTTTTTTTGTCCATTATCGTTTGAAAACTCAAGTTTTATTTCACCTTGAAATGCTGTGCCACTGGGAGCAGTGTAATATATTGCTTTCCAGATTTTTATTTGTGTTGCATTGTCGATTTCATTTTCAATAGTTCTACTTTCTGTGTATTGTTCAGTAAATATAATATAAATTTCAATTGTTCCTGCTGAGCTTATGATATTTGCATGTTCTATTTCTGGAATTGCTAGAAGTGCTTGTTTTATTGCTTCATAAGTCGAACTTGTTGGTATGCTTAGGGATGCTTGTAATTTTTTAAAATATGTTCCCCCTTCTTTAAGTGTTGCAAATAGTTCGTTTAAAGCTTTAATTATTTCCATATCGATTGCGGAACTTGGGTAATTTATTATGTCAAATATTGAGTTATCTTTGATTGAAATATTATATTCTTTTTTAAGTATTTCTTTTTTTATGCTTTGTATCTCTTCTATTGATTTTGTGAGGATTCCAATTTCTTTGTCGAATAGGATTTTCATGATTTATATTCCATACTTAGCGTCTCTCCAGCTAGGAAAAACTCTAATGTTATTTTTTTACCTTCTTGTGTTTTTCTAACATTTAATATGTCGATGTTTGAGGTTTTCAAGGTATTTGCAAAGAAAGTTTTAATATCTTCTTCTCTGTGTATCTTTAATAGTTTTATGAAGACATTAAAGTTAAGTCCATAATTTTTGTTATAAAGACTACCAATCGGTGTTTTTAGGTATAAGAATAATCTTTGTTTTTGCTCATTAACTCCATCTACTATTTTTAAATCATTATCAAAAATTATATTAAATTCATTATCTATTTTAATATCCATTTTTAACTACCTTGAGCATTAATTATATCATATTTAGCAAAAATAGTGTGCAATTTTAACAAAAAATTGTAATAATATAACATTAGATCTGATCTAAATTTGATCTAAAAAAGAAGATTCGATATTAAATCGAATCTTATAGTATCATCTTCTTATAGTCTTGAAATATTTGTTTGCCTTTATTTAATTTTAAACAAAGGCAACTTAAATGTCAATATTTTTATTAATAATATTATAATTTTTATTCTTAATTTGTTTTAATTTTTCTTACGTAAATTTATAGTCCAGTAAATGTCTTACTACGAAATTGATCTCTTTTAAAAAAGAGACTCTTTAGTTTTAAAGAGTCTCCAAGGTGAGAAGAATATAAAAATGAGATTCGTTGGCTTTTTAAATAGAATTTCATTTTCATTACTTTAAATCATTGATTGATAGCAGGTTATAATTAACTATCCTTTTGTTTTCAATATAAATCTAATTTTGACTTTTTTATTTTTTTAGATTTATATTCTCTATGGCATTCATTTTTTTTAAAGGCACCACATAAGAAGACTAAAAGAATAAATGAAGATGATATATTCTTATATACTTATACATTGTTTTACCTTATAATCATGTTTTTTATTATTTTCATATTATACATTTTTAATTAATGATCTGCAATAATAAAGATATTAAAATCGAATAGTTTTTTTAGAGCAGATAATTTTTTTAGAATTTTGTTATTCTTTTAAAAAAATATAAATTTTCAAAGATCAGGTTTTTTAAACTTTAATTTTAGGAGTTGTTAGCTGTATGAGTGATGAGTTTTGTTTGATAAGTAAAATCATTGATTAAGTTTTTAATAATAAATTTTTGCCACTAACTTTTTGTCAGTGACAAAATCAATGTTTAAACTTTAAAAAGTGATTTTCATGAAGGATATATGTAATCCTTTTAAAAAAGCTGTTAAACCTTGTAAGCTATAGTTTTTTTGCTTCCAAAATACAAATTCTACCACTCATGTTCTCTGTTATATCCGTCGTTTTCATGGTAGCTATCTTCCTCCCTATCTCCATTTAACGATTTGCATGAAAGCATCATAAGTAACATTAAAAATACGTATTTTTTCATCTTTTATCCTTTATCCTAAAATTGTATCAAGTATATTTTAACATTTAGTATAATTTAATATTATCAAATTATGTTTTAAAAGTCTAGAATTGTTATTTGGCAATTTTTTATTTTAGAATTTAGGAGGATTATTTATTTGAGGTCTCCTTAGGAGATTTTTGTTTTTTAAATTTATTATTAAGCTAGGTTTTTACACTCTTTTTTGATGAAATCGTTTGCTTGTGATTAATTGTTTTAATTATTCCAAAGTTGAAAATTTATTAACAATTTTTTTAGTGTTATTAGTTCTTTTTTTATTTATGAGCTTGAAATTTTTATTTTCATATTGATAAGTGCAGTTTTGAGTCTAATTATCAATAAGTTTGAATTAAAAAGATGTACTAGTATATTGAAAGTATTTTATAATAACTCTAGTGATTTATTATAGATTTGGTGATTTTATTTTGAGGGTTTGGTATTAAAGAGGTTAAACTTGAAAAGGAGATATTTAATGGTAAAGGTGAAAGTGAAGAATTACATTTTATTTTTTTTATTACTGTCAATGGGGTGTAATAACACAGATACAGGGAGATTTCAAGATGTTGCTTTAGCCCTGTCTAAAGGTAATCTTCTTGGGAAGAGTTTGGTTAAGATGGATTTATTGACAGAGGGCTTATTGATTGAAGAGGGCTTATTTGAAAAGGATGTGCTTAAAAGAGAACTAGTTGAAGTAGATGGTGGCAAGTCAGATTTAAAAAAAGGTACAGGAGAAAATTCAGTAGTCAAGGTTGATGTTGGATCGAAAAAGGTTGATGCTGAATTGGAAGACGATATAGAGCTTAAGATTCAAAATTTGCTAGACGAATTTAAGTTGTCAGATCAACAAAGAGCAATCATTATGGATTTAAAGTGTGTATTAACTGATCCTTCTATTGGTAATGATGAAGGTTATAAAACATATTCTAGAGAGGAGTTTTATGATTTGTTAAATCACACAGGTAATGCTAATTCTAGTTTAATGTCTAAAGTTACTTTTGTTGATTCAATGACAGCATATATTATGCCTATTTTCTATGAACTAAGAGAAATTGAGGGATTTATTGAGCATATGGAGGATGGAGAAAGAAAACAAGCATTCGGAGATAAGTTAACTTTGAAATTACAAAGATATCAATTAGGCTTAAAAGGGTGTTTTACTGTGCAAAAGGATGATTCTGTTTATATTAGGTTGCTTTCTAATCTTTATACCTATGGTAATTTATTGAAGGGCTGGTTTCGTGATATTAAAGATGATGATGCTTCAATCTCGGAGTTTGAAAAGATTTATGCAGAGATGTCTGTAGATGAGCAAGAAATAATTGATTATATGAGAAGTGTAGCAATGAAGAATTATACTGGTTTTATGAAGGATCGACGTTATCTCTATAATCATGATGAAATAGGGTCTTATCGCTTGTTAGTCGAGTTTGGTGCTACTAGGCTTAAAAAGATTTGCGATGTTCTTAAAGTAATAGTAGAAGCTAGAGTGGCTGTTGCTAATATTAAGGACAGATCAAGCGTGTTGTATCTAGGTCTGTCAGGGCCACTTTATCATTACATGAATGGATTTGCAGCATACCTAAAAGGGGTATTCAATCTCTCTAGTAGTGTTGATGAGATGTATACTAAGATTCTGGATTCTTTTGATGGGGATAAGTTTAATTTATATAATATGGTGCATGTTAAAGAAAGGGCTCTTGCTATTATAGAAAGTGAAAAGGAACACGGAGTTATATAGTAAAGAGGGTATCATGTGAGAAGTAATCTATTATCTAATAGGTACTAATGTTTCGGATATTATAAAATGTGTGGTAATTAGTGTTTAAAGTACAAAGAAAGACAGGAATAGTTATTGAAGATTAGAAGTATGAATTAAAAGAAGAATTAAAATGTAGGTTTGATAAATTTAAGGTATAACTATATAGATGAGTAGGAAATATTAGGGTCTTAGAAATTAGTCTGAGACCTTTATTTATATTTATTAGTATTAACGTTGATGTTTATGTTAGAATTTAAGTAATAGAGTTACCATATCAACATGGTAGCATAATCAATAAACTATCTAGTTTTAATCAATAAACTAGATAGTTTAGTTTAGAGGAGATATTTAATGGTAAAGGTGAAAGTGAAGAATTACATTTTATTTTTTTTATTACTGTCGTTAGGGTGTAATAATACAGGTACAAAAAAATTTAAAGATTCTATTTTTGATATATCTAAAACTAGCTTTGTTGGGAAGAGATTGGGCAAAGGTATTAACTTGTCTAAAAAGGGAGTAGTTGAAGTAGATGTTGGTAAGTCAGATTTAAAAAAAGGTACAGGAGAAAATTCAGTAGTCAAGGTTGATGTTGGATCGGAAAAGGTTGATGCTGGATCGGAAAAGGTTGATGTTGGATCGAAAAAGGTTGATGCTGAATTGGAAGACGATATAGAGCTTAAGATTCAAAATTTGCTAGACGAATTTAAGTTGTCAGCTCAACAAAAAGAAAGCATTATGGATTTAAAGGGTATATTGACTGATCCTTCTATTGGTAAAGATGAAGGTTATAAAATATATTCTAGTGAGGAGTTTTATCGCTTGTTGGTCGAGTTTGGTGATGCTAAGCTTAAAGGGATTTGTAGTGTGCTTCAAGTAATAAAAGAAACAGAAGCAGCTATTGATAATATTAGTGACCAAGATTTGAAAGAAATATTAAACATGCAGTTTAGTTATTACTCTGATCTATATTCAAAACGTCTAAGAGAGACGTTTAGTCTTGATAATGTTAATGATATATATGATAATATCTTGCGTTCTCATAGTAATTATTTGGCGGATATTGTTAAGCTTAAAGAAGAAGTTCCTTTAATTGAAGAAGGTCTAAATAAGTCCTTAGTGTTATTAAATAATCGTAGGGATATAACAAATTATATGTTAAGAATAGTACGTAATAACTTTGATATTGGTTTTATCAAAGTTATTCGTAAGTTTTATGTCATGTTAGGGAAGATAGATTTGGATAGTATTAAGGGAATTATAGAATATGTAGAATATATTTTTGATTGGAAGTGTGAGGTTGAACGAAGCATTAATACTGTTGATGATGAAGGCTTTAGAGAAGAGTTAGAATCTAAGCTTAAGCAGCTCGAAAGTGAATATTTAAAGGAGATAGGTAAATATTTATACGATAATATTTACAATGATATTGCATTAATTAGTGCTATTGAGAATATACGTGATGGATTGAAAGCTGCGCGAGATTATTATGTATTTGATTTTTCTAATATCAAATCTCAAGCTTTAGGATTTATGAAGTTTCCAGAGTTAATGAGAGAGTTGTCTGCAGATGATTTAGAAGTAATTGATTACATGCGTTCATTAGTAACTAATTCTAAGACTAATAATTATAATATTAATGAGTTTAATTGTGTGATAGGTATGATTGGTAGTAGTAGTGTACTTCGAAACATTTTAAAACCCCATTTAGCTGTGTTTAAAGCACAAAAAGAGGCTGAATCAGCTATTGATAATATCAAGGAAGTTACGTCACAAGCAAGACTAAGACGTAGATTTGATGAAGTTATTGTTAAATATAAAGCTTTGTTGAGTAATATATTTGTGGAATCGGATCTTTATAGTATTTATCATAGTAATGCATATCAGGATGGTGTAAGTAAACTTGCAATTGATTTGAATGAGATTATAGATGCTGCTAAATCATTATAGATTATTATAGAAAGTAAATATTAGGGTCTTAGAAATTAGTCTGAGACCTTTATTTATATTTATTAGTATTAACGTTGATGTTTATGTTAGAATTTAAGTAATAGAGTTACCATATCAACATGGTAGCATAATCAATAAACTATCTAGTTTTAATCAATAAACTAGATAGTTTAGTTTATAGGAGATATTTAATGGTAAAGGTGAAAGTGAAGAATTACATTTTATTTTTTTTATTACTGTCGTTAGGGTGTAATAATACAGGTTCAGATAAATCTAAAGATTCTACTTTTGATATATCTAAAACTAGCTTTGTTGGGAAGAGATTGGGCAAAGGTATTAACTTATCTAGAAAGGGAGTAGTTGAAGTAGATGTTGGTAAGTCAGATTTAAAAAAAGGTACAGGAGAAAATTCAGTAGTCAAGGTTGATATTGGATCGAAAAAGGTTGATGCTGAATTGGAAGACGATATAGAGCTTAAGATTCAAAATTTGCTAGACGAATTTAAGTTGTCAGCTCAACAAAGAGCAATCATTATGGATTTAAAGGATGTGTTAACTAATCCCGATATTGGTAGTGATGAAGGTTATAGAACATATTCTAGAGAGGAGTTTTATGATTTGTTTAATCACACAGGTAATGTTAATGCTGATTTAGCCTTCAAACTTAATTTTGTTAATTCAGTGACACAGAATATTCTGCCTACTTTCCAAGAGCAAAAAGAAGCGAAGGAAGCTGTTGGGAATCTTGTTGAGTATGTTAAGAATCGGGTGTATTGGGTAGGAGGACAAGACTTAGCAGAGAGGTTTACTTTGAAAATGAAAGAATATCAATTAGTACTAAAAAAGATTTTTAATCTTGATAGGAATATTCATAATCATGGTTTTTTGCTCTCTGACCTTTATGGTCATTGTGATTTAGCTACGGACTGGTTTAGAGAGATTCAAAAAGAGGCTATTCGAATTGTAGAGCTTATGAAGCTACGTGAAGAAAGAAAGCCAGTAATTAATTATATGGAATCTGTATTAGTTGATCATCCCGATATTGCTAAAGGTTATCGCAATTATACTAAGGAGGAATTTGATAACTTGTTGGTCGAGTTTGGTGCTGTTAAGCTTAAAGAGATTTTTAATATGCTTCAAGTAATAGTAGAAACTGAGGTAGCTATTGATAATATTAGTTCCCGAGCATTGAGAAGAAAGTTAGAAAGACGGTTTAATGATTACAAGAATCGATATTCGGAATGTCTACAAGAGACGTTTGATGGTAGTAATGTTGATGATATATATGATAATATCTTGCGTTCTCATAGTAATTATTTGGCGGATATTGCTAAGCTTAAAGAAGAAGTTCCTTTAATTGAAGAAGGTCTAAATAAGGCCTTAGTGTTATTAAATGATCTTAGGGATATAATAAAGTATATGTTACTAATAGTACGTGATAACTTTGATATTGATTTTGTCAAGTTTACTTGTAATTTTTATTTCATGTTAGGGAATATGGATTTTAAGAATATTGAGGAAATTGCAGAAGATGTAGAATATATTTTTGATTTGAAGGATGAGGTTGAACGAAGCATTAGTACTGTTGATGATGAAGACTTTAGAGAAGAGTTAGAATCTAAGATTGATCAGTGCGAAAGTGAATATTCAAAGGAGCTAAGTAAATATTTATACGATAATGTTTATAAAAATAATAATATTGCATTACCTAGTTCTATTGATAGTATACGTAATGGATTGAAAGCTATACGAGATTCTTATGAGGGGCAATTATTTAGTATCAAATCTCAAGCTTTAGGGTTTATTAGTTTTCAAGGGTTCGTAAAAGAGTTGTCTGAAGATGATTTAGAAGTAATTGATTATATGCGTTCATTAGTAACTAATTCTAAGACTAATAATTATAATATTAATGAGTTTAATTGTGTGATGGGTATGGTAGAGAGTATTAATGGACTTCGAGACATTTTAAGACCCCATTTAGCTGTGTTTAAAGCACAAAAAGAGGCTGAATCAGCTATTGATAATATCAAGGAAGTTGCGTCACAAGCAAGACTAAGACGTAGATTTGATGAAGTTATTGTTAAATATAAAGCTTTGTTGAGTAATATATTTGTGAAACGGGATCTTTATAGTATTTATCATAGTAATGCATATCAAGATGATGTAAGTAAACTTGCAATTGATTTGAATGAGATTATAGATGCTGCTAAATCATTATAGATTATTATAGAAAGTAAATATTAGGGTCTTAGAAATTAGTCTGAGACCTTTATTTATTAGTATTAACAGTGATGTTATGTTAGAATCTAAGTAATAGAGTTACCATATCAACATGGTAACATAATCAATAAACTAAATAGTTTAGTTTAGAGGAGATATTTAATGGTAAAGGTGAAGAATTACATTTTATTTTTATTATTACTTTCGTTAGGGTGTAATAATACAGGTACAAAAAAATTTAAAGATTCTATTTTTGATATATCTAAAACTAGCTTTGTTGGGAAGAGATTGGGCAAAGGTATTAACTTATCTAGAAAGGGAGTAGTTGAAGTAGATGTTGGTAAGTCAGATTTAAAAAAAGGTACAGGAGAAAATTCAGTAGTCAAGGTTGATATTGGATCGAAAAAGGTTGATGCTGAATTGGAAGACGATATAGATCTTAAGATTCAAAATTTGCTAGACGAATTTAAGTTGTCAGCTCAACAAAGAGCAATCATTATGGATTTAAAGGATGTGTTAACTAATCCCGATATTGGTAAAGATTATCGCAATTATGATTATGACGAGTTTTGTAGAACATATTCTAGAGAGGAGTTTTATGATTTGTTTAATCACACAGGTAATGTTAATGCTGATTTAGCCTTCAAACTTAATTTTGTTAATTCAGTGACACAGAATATTCTGCCTACTTTCCAAGAACAAAAAGAAGCTGAGAAAATTGTTATGTGTACTATGGGTTATTTATACGGAGTGATCTTAATGGAGAGTTTAAGATTTATAATGCAAGAATATCAATTAGGACTAAGAAAGCTTTTTAATTTTTATAGGAGTATTCATAATCGTGGTTTTTTGATCTCTGACCTTTATGATCATTGTGGTTTCTATAAGAGTTCGTTTCGTGGTATTAAAGAGAAGGCTGTTCGAATTGTAGAGCTTATGAAGCTACGTGAAGAAAGAAAGCCAGTAATTAATTATATGGAAGCTGTATTAACTAATCCCGATATTGGTAAAGGTTATCGCAATTATAGTGATATCGAGTTTGATAACTTGTTGGTCGAGTTTGGTGCTGTTAAGCTTAAAGAGATTTGTAATGTGCTTCAAGTAATAGTAGAAACCGAGGTAGCTATTGATAATATTAATATTGAAGGATTAGAGAAGCATTGAAAAGACGGTTTAATGATTACAGGAATCTATATTCGGAACGTCTAAAAGAGACGTTTAGTCTTGATAATGTTGATGATATATATACTGATATTCTGCGTTCTCATAGTAATTATTTGGTGGATATTACTAAGCTTCAAGAAGAAGTTCCTTTAATTGAAAAAGTTGAAAAGAAGTAGGAAAAATTATCAGATGATTTAGAAGTAATTGATTATATGCGTTCATTAGTAACTAATTCTAAGATTAATAATTATAATATTAATGAGTTTAATTGTGTGATGGGTATGGTAGAGAGTATTAATGGACTTCGAGACATTTTAAGACCCCATTTAGCTGTGTTTAAAGCACAAAAAGAGGCTGAATCAGCTATTGATAATATCAAGGAAGTTGCGTCACAAGCAAGACTAAGACGTAGATTTGATGAAGCTATTGTTAAATATAAAGCTTTGTTGAGTAATATATTTGTGAAACGGGATCTTTATAGTATTTATCATAGTAATGCATATCAAGATGTAAGTAAACTTGCAATTGATTTGAATGAGATTATAGATGCTGCTAAATCATTATAGATTATTATAGAAAGTAAATATTAGGGTCTTAGAAATTAGTCTGAGACCTTTATTTATTAGTATTAACAGTGATGTTATGTTAGAATCTAAGTAATAGAGTTACCATATCAACATGGTAACATAATCAATAAACTAAATAGTTTAGTTTAGAGGAGATATTTAATGGTAAAGGTGAAGAATTACATTTTATTTTTATTATTACTTTCGTTAGGGTGTAATAATACAGGTTACAAAAAAATTTAAAGATTCTATTTTTGATATATCTAAAACTAGCTTTGTTGGGAAGAGATTGGGCAAAGGTATTAACTTATCTAGAAAGGGAGTAGTTGAAGTAGATGTTGGTAAGTCAGATTTAAAAAAAGGTACAGGAGAAAATTCAGTAGTCAAGGTTGATATTGGATCGAAAAAGGTTGATGCTGAATTGGAAGACGATATAGATCTTAAGATTCAAAATTTGCTAGACGAATTTAAGTTGTCAGCTCAACAAAGAGCAATCATTATGGATTTAAAGGATGTGTTAACTAATCCCGATATTGGTAAAGATTATCGCAATTATGATTATGACGAGTTTTGTAGAACATATTCTAGAGAGGAGTTTTATGATTTGTTTAATCACACAGGTAATGTTAATGCTGATTTAGCCTTCAAACTTAATTTTGTTAATTCAGTGACACAGAATATTCTGCCTACTTTCCAAGAACAAAAAGAAGCTGAGAAAATTGTTATGTGTACTATGGGTTATTTATACGGAGTGATCTTAATGGAGAGTTTAAGATTTATAATGCAAGAATATCAATTAGGACTAAGAAAGCTTTTTAATTTTTATAGGAGTATTCATAATCGTGGTTTTTTGATCTCTGACCTTTATGATCATTGTGGTTTCTATAGAGTTCGTTTCGTGGTATTAAAGAGAAGGCTGTTCGAATTGTAGAGCTTATGAAGCTACGTGAAGAAAGAAAGCCAGTAATTAATTATATGGAAGCTGTATTAACTAATCCCGATATTGGTAAAGGTTATCGCAATTATAGTGATATCGAGTTTGATAACTTGTTGGTCGAGTTTGGTGCTGTTAAGCTTAAAGAGATTTGTAATGTGCTTCAAGTAATAGTAGAAACCGAGGTAGCTATTGATAATATTAATATTGAAGGATTAGAGAAGCATTGAAAAGACGGTTTAATGATTACAGGAATCTATATTCGGAACGTCTAAAAGAGACGTTTAGTCTTGATAATGTTGATGATATATATACTGATATTCTGCGTTCTCATAGTAATTATTTGGTGGATATTACTAAGCTTCAAGAAGAAGTTCCTTTAATTGAAAAAGTTGAAAAGAAGTAGGAAAAATTATCAGATGATTTAGAAGTAATTGATTATATGCGTTCATTAGTAACTAATTCTAAGATTAATAATTATAATATTAATGAGTTTAATTGTGTGATGGGTATGGTAGAGAGTATTAATGGACTTCGAGACATTTTAAGACCCCATTTAGCTGTGTTTAAAGCACAAAAAGAGGCTGAATCAGCTATTGATAATATCAAGGAAGTTGCGTCACAAGCAAGACTAAGACGTAGATTTGATGAAGCTATTGTTAAATATAAAGCTTTGTTGAGTAATATATTTGTGAAACGGGATCTTTATAGTATTTATCATAGTAATGCATATCAAGATGATGTAAGTAAACTTGCAATTGATTTGAATGAGATTATAGATGCTGCTAAATCATTATAGATTATTATAGAAAGTAAATATTAGGGTCTTAGAAATTAGTCTGAGACCTTTATTTATTAGTATTAACAGTGATGTTATGTTAGAATCTAATCTAAGTAATAGAGTTACCATATCAACATGGTAACATAATCAATAAACTAAATAGTTCAGTTTAGAGGAGATATTTAATGGTAAAGGTAAAGAGTTATATTTTATTTTTTTTATTACTGTCGTTAGGGTGTAATAATGAAGGTTCAGATAAATCTAAAGATTCTACTTTTGATATATCTAAAACTAGCTTTGTTGGGAAGAGATTGGGCAAAGGTATTAACTTATCTAGAAAGGGAGTAGTTGAAGTAGATGTTGGTAAGTCAGATTTAAAAAAAGGTACAGGAGAAAATTCAGTAGTCAAGGTTGATGTTGGATCGGAGAAGGTTGATGCTGGATCGGAGAAGGTTGATGCTGGATCGGAGAAGGTTGATGCTGGATCGGAGAAGGTTGATGTTGGATCGGAGAAGGTTGATGCTGGATCGGAGAAGGTTGATGCTGGATCGGAGAAGGTTGATGCTGGATCGGAGAAGGTTGATGCTGGATCGGAGAAGGTTGATGCTGGATCGGAAAAGGTTGATGCTGGATCGAAAAAGGTTGATGCTGAATTGGAAGACGATATAGAGCTTAAGATTCAAAATTTGCTAGACGAATTTAAGTTGTCAGATCAACAAAGAGCAATCATTATGGATTTAAAGGATGTGTTAACTAATCCCGATATTGGTAAAGATTATCGCAATTATGATTATGGCGAGTTTTATAGAACATATTCTAGAGAGAAGTTTTATGATTTGTTTAATCACACAGGTAATGTTAATGCTGATTTAGCCTTCAAACTTAATTTTGTTAATTCAGTGACACAGAATATTCTGCCTACTTTCCAAGAACAAAAAGAAGCGAAGGAAGCTGTTGGGAATCTTGTTGAGTATGTTAAGAATCGGGTGTATTGGGCAGGAGGACAAGACTTAGCAGAGAGGTTTACTTTGAAAATGAAAGAATATCAATTAGCACTAAAAAAGATTTTTAATCTTGATAGGAATATTCATAATCATGGTTTTTTGATCTCTGACCTTTATGGTCATTGTGGTTTCTATGAGAGTTCGTTTCGTGATATTAAAGAGAAGGCTGTTCGAATTGTAGAGCTTATGAAGCTACGTGAAGAAATAAAGCCAGTAATTAATTATATGGAAGCTGTATTAACTAATCCCGATATTGGTAAAGGTTATCGCAATTATAGTGATATCGAGTTTGATAACTTGTTGGTCGAGTTTGGTGCTGTTAAGCTTAAAGAGATTTATAATGTGCTTCAAGTAATAGTAGAAACCGAGGTAGCTATTGATAATATTAATATTGAAGGGATTAGAGAAGCATTGAAAAGACGGTTTAATGATTACAGGAATCTATATTCGGAACGTCTAAAAGAGACGTTTAGTCTTGATAATGTTGATGATATATATACTGATATTCTGCGTTCTCATAGTAATTATTTGGTGGATATTACTAAGCTTCAAGAAGAAGTTCCTTTAATTGAAAAAGTTGAAAAGAAGTAGGAAAAATTATCAGATGATTTAGAAGTAATTGATTATATGCGTTCATTAGTAACTAATTCTAAGATTAATAATTATAATATTAATGAGTTTAATTGTGTGATGGGTATGGTAGAGAGTATTAATGGACTTCGAGACATTTTAAGACCCCATTTAGCTGTGTTTAAAGCACAAAAAGAGGCTGAATCAGCTATTGATAATATCAAGGAAGTTGCGTCACAAGCAAGACTAAGACGTAGATTTGATGAAGTTATTGTTAAATATAAAGCTTTGTTGAGTAATATATTTGTGAAACGGGATCTTTATAGTATTTATCATAGTAATGCATATCAAGATGATGTAAGTAAACTTGCAATTGATTTGAATGAGATTATAGATGCTGCTAAATCATTATAGATTATTATAGAAAGTAAATATTAGGGTCTTAGAAATTAGTCTGAGACCTTTATTTATTAGTATTAACAGTGATGTTATGTTAGAATCTAAGTAATAGAGTTACCATATCAACATGGTAACATAATCAATAAACTAAATAGTTTAGTTTAGAGGAGATATTTAATGGTAAAGGTAAAGAGTTATATTTTATTTTTTTTATTACTGTCGTTAGGGTGTAATAATGAAGGTTCAGATAAATCTAAAGATTCTACTTTTGATATATCTAAAACTAGCTTTGTTGGGAAGAGATTGGGCAAAGGTATTAACTTATCTAGAAAGGGAGTAGTTGAAGTAGATGTTGGTAAGTCAGATTTAAAAAAAGGTACAGGAGAAAATTCAGTAGTCAAGGTTGATATTGGATCGAAAAAGGTTAATGATGAATTGGAAGACAATATATATCTTAAGATTCAAAATTTGCTAGACGAATTTAAGTTGTCAGCTCAACAAAAAGAAAGCATTATGGATTTAAAGGGTATATTGACTGATCCTTCTATTGGTAAAGATGAAGGTTATAAAATATATTCTAGTGAGGAGTTTTATCGCTTGTTGGTCGAGTTTGGTGATGCTAAGCTTAAAGGGATTTGTAGTGTGCTTCAAGTAATAACAGAAACCAAAGCATCTATTGCTAATATTGAGGTCTTTAGAAAGGATTTAGAAAGTCGGTTTAAAGATTACAAGAATCTATATTCAAAACGTCTAAGAGAGACGTTTAGTCTTGATAATGTTAATGATATATATGATAATATTCTGCGTTCTCATAGTAATTATTTGGTGGATATTACTAAGCTTAAAGAAGAAGTTCTTTTAATTGAAGAAGGTCTAGCTAAGTACTTAATGTTATCAGATGATTATAAGGGAATAATAAATTATATGTTAAGCGTAGTACGTAATAACTTTGAGATAAATTTTGTCAATTTTAGTTGTAAGTTTTATGCCATGTTAGGGAAGATGGATTTGGATAGTATTAAGGAGATTACAGGATATGTAAAATCTGTTTTTGATTTGTGGAATGAAGATGCAAAAATCATTAGTACTGTTGATGATGAAGGCTTTAGAGCAAAGTTAGAATCTAAGCTTAAGCAGCTCGAAAGTGAATGTTCAAAGGAGATAGGAAAACATTTGTACGATAATATTTACGATAATGATATTGCATTAACTAGTTCTATTGATAGTATACGTAATGGATTGAAAACTGTGCGAGATTATTATGTATTTGATTTTTTTAGTATCAGAGATCAAGCTTTAGGATTTATGAAGTTTCCAAAGTTAATAAAAGAGTTGTCTGAAGATGATTTAGAAGTAATTGATTATATGCGTTCAGTAGTAACTAATTCTAAGACTACTAATTATAATATTAATGAGTTTAATTGTGTGATGGGTATGGTAGAGAGTATTAATGGACTTCGAGACATTTTAAGACCCCATTTAGCTGTGTTTAAAGCACAAAAAGAGGCTAAATCAGCTATTGATAATATCAAGGAAGTTGCGTCACAAGTAAGACTAAGACGTAGACTTAATGAAGTTATTGTTAAATATAAAGCTTTGTTGAGTGATATATTTACGGGATCAGATCTTTATAGTATTTATTATAGTAATTTATATCAAGATGATGTAAGTAATCTTGCAATTGATTTGGATAAGATTAAATATTATGCTGCTAGATCATTATAAATTATTATAGAATTATAGAAAAAAAATATTAGGGTCTTAGAAATTAGTCTGAGACCTTTATTTATTAGTATTAACGTTGATGTTGTGGTAGAATCTAGGTATATAGTTACCATATCAACATGGTAACATAATCTATAAACTAAACAGTTTAAATCAATGAACTAAACAGTTTAAATCAATGAAACAAACAGTTTAAATCAATGAACTAAACAGTTTAAAGGAGATATTTAATGTTAAGGGTAAATAGTTATATTTCGTTATTTTTATTATTACTTTCGTTAGGGTGTAATAATGAAGGTACAAAAAAATCCTCCACAGATTCTACTTTTGATCTATCTAAAACTAGCTTTGTTGGGAAGAGATCGAATAAAGGCATTAACTTGCCTAAAAAGGGGTTAGTTGAAGTAGATGTTGGTAAGTCAGATTTAAAAAAAGGTACAGGAGAAAATTCAGTAGTCAAGGTTGATGTTGGATCGGAGAAGGTTGATGCTGGATCGGAGAAGGTTGATGCTGGATCGGAGAAGGTTGATGCTGGATCGGAGAAGGTTGATGCTGGATCGGAGAAGGTTGATGCTGGATCGGAGAAGGTTGATGCTGGATCGGAGAAGGTTGATGCTGGATCGGAGAAGGTTGATGCTGGATCGGAGAAGGTTGATGCTGGATCGGAGAAGGTTGATGCTGGATCGGAGAAGGTTGATGCTGGATCGGAGAAGGTTGATGCTGGATCGGAGAAGGTTGATGCTGGATCGGAAAAAGTTAATGATGAATTGGAAGACGATATAGATCTTAAGATTCAAAATTTGCTAGACGAATTTAAGTTGTCAGCTCAACAAAAAGAAAGCATTATGGATTTAAAGGATGTGTTAACTAATCCCGATGTTGGTAGTGATGAAGGTTATAAAACATATTCTAGAGAGGAGTTTTATGATTTGTTTAATCACACAGGTAATGTTAATGCTGACTCAACCTTCAAACTTAATTTTTTTAATTTAGTTACAAAATATGTGATACCTGTTTTCCAAGAACAAAAAGAAGCGAGGGGAGTTATTAGGGATATTGAGTATCAGGGAAAAAACCTAGGATTAGAAGAGAAATTCACTTTAAAAATACAAGAATATCAATTGGGTTTAAAAAAGATTTTTAGTTATGATGCGAATAGTGATTTTCTTTCTAGTTCTTTTCTTTTTAACCTTCATGGTCATTGTGATTTAGCTACGGACTGGTTTAGAGAGATTCAAAAAGAGGCTGTTCAAATTGTAGAGGTTATGCAGCTATGTGAAAGAAGACAGACAGTAATTGATTATATTAAAAGTGAATTGACTTATCCTTATATTATTGATGGATCTTATAACAGTTATAATGAGGAGCAATTTTATTGCTTGTTGGTCAAGTTTAGTGCTACTAAGCTTGAAGATATTTGTAATGTGCTTCAAGTAATAGTAGAAACCGGAGTAGCTATTGCTAATATTAAGACCGAAGGGATGAGAGAAACATTGGGAAGTCGGTTTAATGGCTACAAGAATCTATATGCAAAACGTCTAAGAGAGACGTTTAGTCTTGATAATGTTGATGATATATATACTGATATTCTGCGTTTTCATAGTAATTATTTGGTGGATATTATTAAGATTAAAGAAAAAGCTATTTTCATTGCGGAAGGTGAAAAGAGACATGCAGAGTTATCAGATGGTGATAGGATAATGATAAATCATATTAAAAACGAAGTAAGTAATAACTTTGTGATGGATTTTATCGACTTGCATTGTAAATTTTATTTCATGTTAGGGAAGATGGATTTAGATAGTATTAAGAAGATTGCAGAAAATGTAAGATATATTTTTGATTTGCAGGATAAAGTTAAACAACATATTGAAACTGTTAGTGATGAAGGCTTTAGAGTAAAGTTAGAATCTAAGCTTAAGTATTGCAAAAATGAATATTTAAAGGATATAGGATCATGTTTATACGATGGTATCGTTAAATTAACTGATGTTGTTTTTATGTGTACTCAATTTAATAACTTGCGAAATTCTTATGAGGGGCAATTATTTAGTATCAAATCTCAAGCTTTAGGGTTTATTAGTTTTCAAGGGTTCGTAAAAGAGTTGTCTGAAGATGATTTAGAAGTAATTGATTATATGCGTTCATTAGTAACTAATTCTATTTTTGGAGGCTCTGCTAATTATACTGTTGATGAGTTTAATTGTGTAATGGGTATGATGGGTAGTAGTAGTGTACTTCGAGACACTTTAAGACCTCACGCAATGGTGTTTAGAATACAAAAAGAGGCTAAATCAATTATTGATAATATCAAGGAAGTTGCGTCACAAGAAAGACTAAGACGTAGATTTGCTGAAGCTATTGCTAAATATAAAGCTTTGTTGGGTAATATATTTGTGAAACGGAATATTTATCATATTTATTATAGTAATTTATATGAACATGATCTATTGAACTTGGCTAAAGTTGATTTGGGTAACATCAGATATGATGCCATTAGATCATTATAGCAGAGAAATATTGAAGTCTTAGACTAATGTCTAAGACTTTTTATTTTATTTATCAGACTTAATCTATTTAATTAATATATAAATTAAAATGATTATTAATACTGATATTGTTATTATAAGGTATAATTGTATTATACATATAATTATACTTTTAATTAATTAAAAGTATAAAAAAGGAGATATTTAATGATAGAGGTAAAGAATTATATTTCGTTATTTTTATTATTACTAGTAATGAGTTTATTGCTAGTAGTGAGTTGTGATAATACAGCATCCGATCAAGGTGCTTGTTCTATGAAGCGGAAGTCGGTGGTTCCGGTTAAGTTAGGTGGTAAGACGGTTGCAGTGAGTGAGAAAAAACCGGTTGCAGTAAGTGAGAAAAAACCGGTTGCAGTAAGTGAGAAAGAACCGGTTGCAGTGAGTGAGAAAAAACCGGTTGCAGTGAGTGAGAAAAAACCGGTTGTAGTGAGTGAGAAAGAACCGGTTGCAGTGAGTGAGAAAAAACCGGTTGTAGTGAGTGAGAAAGAACCGGTTGCAGTGAGTGAGAAAAAACAGGTTGTAGTAAGTGAGAAAAAACCGGTTGCAGTAAGTGAGAAAAAACCGGTTGCAGTGAGTGAGAAAGAACCGGTTGTAGTAAGTGAGAAAAAACCGGTTGCAGTAAGTGAGAAAGAACCGGTTGCAGTAAGTGAGAAAAAACCGGTTGCAGTGAGTGAGAAAGAACCGGTTGCAGTGAGTGAGAAAAAACAGGTTGAATTAAGTAGTAAAGTAGATGAAGCAAAAGATATAAAAAATTTTGATGATATATATGACGAGATGTCTAGAGATGAACAGGCAGTAATTGATTATATGAGAAGTGTATTAACTGATCCTTCTATTGGTAGTGATGGGAATTATTATCATTTTGATGATGACACTTTAGAGGACTTGTTAGCTGATTTTGGTATTGAGAAGCTTCAGAAGATTTGCAGTGTTCTTAAAGTAATAATAGAAGCTGATCGGCTTATTGATCAGATTAAGAATAAAGATTTGAAAGAAGAAGCAAAAATTCGTTTTAATGTTCGTAAGAATGACTATTCAAGACATCTCAAAGAAAAGGTATTTAGTATGAAAGATATTAAGTTGATATATAGTGCGTTCCTGTATCCTTCTGCGGAGCCTTCTTTTAGTTATCCTATTGTTGAGGTAAAAAGAGAAGCTGCCTGTGTTTTAACGGCTGAAAAGAAATATTCAGCGTTATCAAGTGATGATAAGGCAATAATTGATTATTTAGCATTTTCAAAAGCGTGTTTGTATAAAGATGAACCTCCAAGAAGTTTATATACTTTTTATAGTTTTTATGTTAACTTAGGAAAGTTGGATAGTGCTCAGTTTGATAATTTTATGAGAGATTCACGATTTAAAGTACTAGAAGGAGGTACTATTGATGATGTTCGTAATAAAACATTTAAATGTTCATTTAATGTTCAAGTTTGAGTGTTACTCGGATGAATATATAAAGGTATAGGAGGGTATTTAGGATGGCTTGCTTAGGCAGTTAATATTGATCTCTATATTAATAAAGTTATAAAACTGAAAGATGATTATAGGAAGAGGTTTAATCGTGTTAAGATTTTAATTTTAGACTTTATAAAGTTTTCAGAGTTAATTGCAAAGTTGTCTGTAGTGCTGGAGTTTTGCTATTTATACTAGTGATGATATTGATTGTAGCATAGATATGCTAGGTATGTTGAAGAATGGTAGTGAGCTTTGTAAAGTTATAAGATTTACTTATCTGTGCTTAAAGCAAAAAGGAGGCCGAAACAGCTATTGAAACTCTTAAGGAAATTAAATCAAAAGAGGAATTAAGACGTCTCTTTCATAAATTTAAGAGCGACTATAGACATGTGTTAAGTAATATGTTTGTGTGAGATCCTTTATATGATTAGGTTATCAGAGTGATGGTGTTATCTATAGGGATAGTTTTAATAACATCAGATATTATGCTGAAATCTTATAGTAGGAAAGTATTGAAGTCTTAGACTAATGTCTAGGACTTTTTATTTTTTTTAGTATATTAACATATCTATTAATAGTAATGGTGCAGTAATTTAAATATATTGAATTATTTTTTTATGATAACATGATACTAAATTGATATATTTAAATATAAAGGAGATATTTAGTCATTAAATATTATTGTTACTTTATTGTTACTGGTTACGAATTGTGATTTAAAATCTCAAGTAGAGCCTCAGGTAGATCCTCAGTCAATACCTGAAGAAAAGCAGCTTGGGGTATTAGTGAAAAATGATGATATTATTGAAAGTACTTTTGTGGGGGGGGATGCAAGTATAGGTATTAAGATTAGTCATTGGTGATAAAGATTCAGCGGTCAGAGTTTATTAAGATTAGAAATAATGTTTTAAAGTTCTAGTAAGTGATTTAGAAAGTATAATTCTTTCTAAAGGCTGTAATAGAGCAAATCTATTGAATAAAAGGATTATACAATAAAGCTGTGTTTGTAGGATATAATATATAATCTTTATTATTAGCAAGTTGTTATACTATTGAACTTAGTTACCATTAGTTAATGGTTTCAATTAAATTATAATTAATATATCATTATAAGTAATATTGGGTTAATTTAACTTGCAAAATTTCCATAAAAAAAGGAGCTATTTAATGATTAAAATAAAGATTAATTATTCATTATTAATGTTATTACTATTATTTTTGGTAATGGGTTGTAATTTAAAATCTCCAGAAGTTACTGTCTATGGTAAAGATGATCCATTTATGAGAGACTTATTTAAGGTTTCATTAGAAGATGACTTATTGAAATTGCCGATAGAAGGAGTAATAAGTGGTAGAGAACAAAGTATTCTTAAAAGAAGTGTAGAGGAGGGAATCATCGGTGAGCACATGAGTATTGAATTTGTAGATTTACTGGATGCATTTAATGTATCTTCTGAAGGAAAGAAAGTCATTGAGTATTTTTTAGGTATAGTGACTAATGCTAGTATTGGAGCAGAAAGTGATAAGACATATCAGATAGAAGAGTTTTATGGCTTATTAAGGGATTTGGGTTCTACTAGAGTTCATGGGATTATAGGAAGTGTACAATGTGTTTTTGAAGTACAGGAAGCTGCTAAATCAGCTATTAGAAATATTAATAGCGAAAGATCAAAGCAAAGATTAAATGTTTTGTTTATGGAGAGAGTTCAAAGATATAAATCGGATTTAAAAAGGGCATTCAGTGTGTTTGAAGCCGATGAGGTATATGAAAGATTTATAAACTATCATAGTAATGGTAATGGTATAAATAAGTTTATTGAGATTAAGAATGATGCTTTTCAAATTATAGAAGGAGAAGAATTATTATCAGTGTTAACTGAGAAGGAACGGGAAGTATTGGAGTATATGCTAAGTGTAGTAACCGATCCTAATGTTTATGAATCGGTATATATTAAATCTATTTCTGACGCTCAGTTTTATCATTATTTGAAGACTTTGGGTGATGATAAAGTTAAAGAGATTATAATATATCATTTATTTTTTTTTGAGAGGTTAAAAAATGTTGATAAGTTGATAAATGATATTAAAGGAGAAAATTTAAAACAACAATTGAAGTACGAGGTTGATGAGTGTAAGAATCGTTATTCATTGTCTATAAAAAGACCATTTTGTCATTTGCCATTTGTTCCTACAGTTGTCTATGAAACGCTTACAAATTTTGGTATTCATGAATATGTGGATTGTTTAGGTGAAATTCTAGATCAAGGTGAAGGCATCTTAGAGTCTGAAAAACTGTACGTGTGGTTATCGGATGATGAGAGGAAAGTGATTGAGTATATACAAAATATAGTAACTGATCCTTATATTGGTCTGGAGGAAGATCTTGGAGTATGTTTTGAATATAAGTTTTTTAGTTTATTAAATAGTGAGGGTATTGATGATGTTAGAAGAATGATAAATAATGTTCAAATGGTTTTGGTATTATTGCAAGAAACAGATCGATTGATAGATGATGTTAGTAAAAAGCTATTAAGGCGGAGATTGGAAGTTAGGTTGAATTCTTGTAAGAATGATTATTCATTGCATCTAAAAAGGGTTTTTGATGGCTCTGTTTTTATTCCTTTAGCAGATGCAGTTTTAGATGATGATGCTATTGGTTATATAAGTTATATTAATGATATTAAAGATGAAGCTATGGCTAGTATAGAATTTGATAGGCTGTGTTCAGAATTATCTGAGGATGAGAAGGAGGCAATTTTTTATATTCGGAATACAGTTACTAATTCTGATCTTCCTAATGATTTTGGTGTTAACTTTAATGAGCCTCAATTTTACATTTTGTTGAAAGATTTGGGTATTCCTAGGGTTAGAGAGATTGTGCAAAGTACTCTTTTGACTTTTAAAACAATTCAAGAGCTTGAGAGAATGATAAATGGTCCTGATAGGGAACAAACTAGACAAATATTAGGACGTAAATTTAATAGTTATAAAAATAAATTTAATTTGTACAAGAATCAATATGCAGTATCTCTAAAATCGGCATTCATTAATTGTTTTATTAAGATTAGGTCTGATATTGTTCTAGATGATTATTATTATAATAGTTATGTGAGCAATTTGAATATGCTAAAAATTCATATTAAATTAGATATAAGCCGAGCTATGAAATGGAAAAAAGTTGTAGTTTAGTATAATCTTAATTATTTTTTTTATTTTTCACTTTCCATTTAGATATTGAGTATGGAGAGTGAAAATAAATTTTTTATTATACTAATAACTTTTAAGATATCTTAAAAGTTATTAGTATAATAAAAAATTTATTTTCACTCTCCATACTCAATATCTAAATGGAAAGTGAAAAATAAAAAAAATAATTAAGATTATA
>NZ_CP014520.1 GCF_001936255.1 Borrelia anserina Es
TACTAATAACTTTTAAATATATTTAAAAGTTATTAGTATAAATGATTTAAAAGAAAACCCTCTAAAATTGATATACATATTTATTTATTTTCCAAAACACTATGCACATGAGCTTCTCGTAAAGAAGCAGGGCTTATTTTTACAAACTTAGCTTTTGTCTTTAACTCTAATATCGTTCCCACCCCCAAATAACCCATTCCAGACATTAAACCTCCCTTTAACTGAAATACAATATCCTTTAATTTACCAGCATAAGGAACCATTCCTTCAATACCTTCAGGAACCAACTTACTAGAAGAGTTTTTAGTCTCAAGTTGAAAATATCTTGATTTAGACCCCCTAGCCATAGCAGAAAGAGATCCCATTCCAACATAAACTTTAAATTTATTTCCATTGTAAATTACCTCTTCTGAAGGAGATTCATGAGCACCAGCAAAGAGATTTCCTATCATTACACTATCAGCTCCTGCTGCAATTGCTTTAACTATATCCCCTGAAAACCTAATTCCTCCATCAGCTATAATACAAGTATCTGTATGCCTACAAGCTTCAAAAACATCATGAATTGCAGTCAGTTGCGGTACCCCAACTCCTGCAACAACTCTTGTCGTACATATACTTCCTGGGCCTATTCCTACCTTCAAACAATCCGCTCCTGCATCAATTAAATCGATAGCTGCCTCTTTAGTTACTATATTACCCGCAATAATGTCCAAATTTGGATACCTACTTTTAATTCTCCTTACAAGCTCAATTACTCTTGTAGAATGTCCATGTGCAGAATCGATAATAATTATATCAACATCAGCTTTGACTAATTCTTCAACACGCTCTAAAGCATCAATATCAATGGAAACAGCTGCTCCCACTCTTAACCTATTTTTCATATCTTTACATGCATTAGGAAAATACTCTTGATGCTCTACATGATCTATATCTTTACAAGTTATTAATCCTCTTAAATTATCTGATTCATCAACAATCAGCAACTTTTCTATCTTATGTTTAAATAATATCTCTTTGGCCTCTGTTAATGTTATATCTTCCTTTGCTGTAATTAATTTTCTCGTCATCGCATTCACTAAAGGAACATTATCCTCAACATATTTGATATCTCTACTAGTTACTAGACCCAATATTTTACCTGTTTGATCTGTAATAGGTAACGCAGAAATATTATGTTTTGCAATCAACAGCTTAGCTTCTTGCACACTAGCATTTTCATCAATAGTAATAGGATTCCTAATAATTCCAGTCCGATAGTGGGCCTTTACTATCTCTACTTCCTTTCTTTGAGCTTCAATGGTGATATTTTTATGTATAATTCCTATTCCACCTTCTTTAGCCATAGCTATTGCCATTCGGCTTTCTGTAACTGTATCCATGGCCGAGCTTAAAAAAGGTATATTTAAAGATATATTCTTTGTTAACTTTGTTCTTAAATCAACATCACTAGGTAGTACAGACGATTTTCTAGGAACTAAAGAAACATCATCAAAAGTTAACGCTTCTTTCACTATTTTCTCTATCAATCCGATCCTCCTTATTTTTATTATTCCCATTCTATTGTTGCCGGAGGCTTAGAAGAAATGTCATAACAAACTCTATTTATGCCTCTGACTTCATTGATTATTCTTGAAGAAACTCTTTTTAAAAAATTATAAGGTAATTCAACCCAATCAGCAGTCATAAAGTCTAAAGTTTTAACACATCGAACAACAGCTGTATAGCCATATGTTCTGTTATCACCCATTACTCCAACAGATCTTACAGGCAATAACACTACAAATGCTTGTCTTATCTTATAATACAAATTATTCGAAAAAAGCTCTTCTATCAAGATGCTATCAGCTTCCTGTAAAATATCAATTTTCTCCCGAGTGACCTTGCCAATTATTCTTATTGCCAATCCTGGTCCTGGAAATGGATGCCTATAAAGAACATTTTCTTTAATCCCCAATTGCATTCCTAATTGAATTACTTCATCTTTAAAAAGCTCTCTTAACGGCTCTAAGAGTTTTAACTTAATTTTCTCTGGTAGTCCCCCTACATTATGATGAGATTTGATATTTGATAAAGAAACATTATTCCCTGACTCAGACTCAATTACATCCGAATAAATAGTGCCTTGAGCCAAAAATTCTACATCTTTATCCTCTAAGGAAAGCTGCTCAAAAACCTCTATAAATATTTTCCCTATCGTTTTTCTTTTCTCTTCAGGATCATCTATATTTTCCAAACTCCTCAAAAATATTGAAGAGGAATTAACATTTCTTATATTCAAATTATACTGCTTACTAAGACCTAATATTTCCCTAACCTCATTTCTGCGCAACAAGCCAGTATCAATAAAAACACATATTAAATTACCCTTTATTGCCTTATTAATAAGCAATGCACATACCAGAGAATCTGTTCCACCAGAAAGTCCCAAAATTACTTTCTTATCACCCACTTGAAGTTTTATTTTCTCTACAAAATTGTCTATACTATTACTTAAATTCCAGTTAACCTTAGCTTTACAAATGCTCAAAACAAAATTTTTAAGTATCTGATTTCCAACCTCTGAACAAGTCACCTCAGGATGAAATTGTAATCCATAAATTCTTTGATCTTCATTAAATACAGCTGCAACACAATTTTTAGTATAAGCTATTTGCTTAAAATTGATTGGAATCCTTTCAATATTATCTCCATGACTCATCATTACTTCTAAGTTATTAGAAAGTCCTGCAAATAAATTAGACTGATTATCCTCTATAAATAGTTCAGTATTCCCAAATTCCTGCTTCTCACACTTAGAAATTAAGCCACCAAATAATTTAATAATTAATTGCATCCCATAACATATGCCTAAAATCGGTACATCTAAATTAAAAATCCCAATGTCAACAGTAGGAGCTCCATCTAGATAAACAGAGGCAGGTCCTCCACTCAAAATTATCCCTACAGGATGCATATTTTTAATTTCTTCTGCAGAAATAGAATACGCAATGACCTTCGTATAAACACCTATCTCTCTAATTTTTCTTGCAATCAGTTGACTATACTGAGAGCCAAAATCTAGCACAATAATTGCATTATCACTCACCAAAAAGTCCTTAAAAAATTAGTTTTATTCCATAAACTTGAAAAAACAATTTAATCAACCTTAACAATCAAAACTACTGCTTATGCAATATTTTAACAAAACAAGACAAAATTCTATATTGATAATCCTTAAAACAATACAGGCAAAAATACACTTGACTTGTTAATTAACTACTCTTAATATATAAATTAACAAGATTAATATTGGTTAACTTATATAAGATATCCCCTTCCAATATCCCGCTAAGAAACACATTTGTGTCAATTAACTTAAAAATTCAATTAACTACTCAGCAATATAAAATAAAGTATTAACTAAAGTAATCTCAAAATCTCCTGTACCATTACAGCTGCATTCACTGTTGCCAACTTCAGGAATTCATTGTATTCAACTTCATTACCTTCATTGTTCACAATATCAGATATAGATCTCACAACTAGAAAAGGAACATTAAAGATATGAGCAACATGTCCTATTGCTGCACCCTCCATTTCTACTGCTACCACATCTTCAAAGTTTGCTACAATCTTTGTCAAATAAGATGGATCAATAAATTGATCCCCTGATAGTATTAATCCTGAATATCCATTAACACCTTTAAGCTTTGTTTTAATCGCTTTTAAAGCTTTTTCAAGTAAATTTCTATCGCTACTAAATCTCTGTGGCAATTCTGGAACCTGTCCAACCTTATGTCCAAATTTAATCAAATCAAAATCATGATAAGCTACCTCTGAAGATACCACTACATCTCCTACATTAAGATCCCTTACCTTAGAATTAATCACTCCACCAGCAACTCCACAATTAATTATATGACTGATATTATACTTTGATAAAAGATAACTAGTCCATAAACCTGCATTAACCTTTCCAATCCCTACAACAGCTGAAATAACATTGCGATTAGATATTTTACCTTTAACAATCTTCTTATTAAGTCCATAATCTTTTAATACCACTTCTTTTTTACGAGACATAAGTTTATTAAGCGCTAATGCTTCAGAATCCATGGCAAATACTATTAAAATACTGCTATTTTCACTCGCAACAGCATATCCATTAGAAAAAATTAATAAACAAATTAACAACCTAAATATTAATTTATGACTACACATCAAACTTAAGACTCCTTAATTAACCCAATATATACATATATGTTAATAACTGTAATACTTAACACCTTTTTCGGATTTTTCAATTGAAATAAACAAAACATACTCTATTTATTCCTTAATATTGACTTTAACATAAGAACTACATTAGATACAATAGGAACTCAACAGAAATACTATAAATCTTATAGAACTATACATTAATAAGATCCAAATTAAACATATTACAATCTTTTTATTAAACCTGTTTATATATAAGTTTGTATATACAAATAAAATTCTCCCCCCCCCCCCCTCCAAAGAAAAGATTGAAAAACCAACTATAAATAAAACCTTTAACTTGTTATTAACAATCTTAAATAACTTAATATTTAAATAACATTTAACTAAAAATTATAAAAAATAAAACATAATTTATAGTTAGACTTCACAAATTCAGCATACATTGCATACATTAAGGTTGCTTTTAAGCATACACCTCAACGTTCAAAAATTAAACAAAAGTATCAATAAATTTTAGTAGAAATTTTAAATGTAAATATGTTAATATTAACATAACATATTATAAAAAAAGACCTATCGTGAAAGATAAATAATGTATTCACTACTAATTAAAGCAAACTACATAGACATATTGAATAAAGAAATTTACCCTTCTCATATTACAATCGAGAATGGAATCGTTTCAAACATAGAAAGAACTAATGACCATTTAAAAGACTACGTACTACCAGGATTTATAGATTCTCACATACATATAGAAAGCTCATTGCTTATTCCATCACATTTTGCTCATTTAGTCGTTCAACATGGTACCGTATCTACAATAAGTGATCCCCATGAAATAGCAAATGTTAATGGTATGGACGGTATTGATTTTATGATGAAGAATTCTAAGAGGATTAACTTTAAAATTTTTTTTGGTGCACCCTCTTGCATACCAACTTTATCCTCAGATTTTGAAACTTCCGGTCACATCTTAGATGATAAAGATGTAGATAAACTACTGGCACTAGACGATATTTACTATCTATCTGAAATGATGAATTGTTCTGGTGTACTTAATAGAGATCCTAAAGTAATGAATAAAATTCATTCCGCTTTAAAGCGTAACAAAGTAGTTGACGGACATGCACCCGGATTAACGCAGGAAGAAGTCTTAAAGTATGTATCTTCAGGAATTAGTACCGATCATGAATGCTCAACAATCGACGATGCACGATATAAATTGTCCTTAAACATGAAAATTTTAATCCGAGAAGGAAGTGCAGCTAAAAATTTTGAAGCTCTGCATCCCCTTATTAGCGAATACTCAGGAAAATACCGAGACCATTTAATGTTCTGTTTCGATGATGCACACCCTGATATATTACTTAACGGACATATAAACTCAATGGTTGCGCAGGCCATAAAGCATGGTCATAATTTATTTGACGTTTTAAAAATAGCTTGCATTAATCCTGTTATACACTATAAAATCCCGGTTGGATTACTTCGAGTTGGTGATCCAGCTGATTTCATCATTACTCAAGACCTAAAAACATTCAAAATAGATAAGACCTATATAAATGGCAAATTAGTATTTGACAACGGTAAATCATATATCCCACTACTAAATGAAAATCCCATAAACAATTTCAACTGCAGCAAAAAATCCGTTTTAGATTTTAAATTCTCTACACAAAATAAAAGCATACCAATAATTAACTGCATTAATAACCAAATTATTACTCAAAAAACAATAATTGACAGTAATCTATTAGCTCCAGATTTTGAATCTAACATCAGCGAAGATATTTTAAAAATAGCAGTAATAAATCGATACAATAGTCAAAACAAAGTATCAATAGGATTTATAAAAAATTTCAGCCTAAAAAATGGAGCTATTGGAAGCACAATTGCCCATGATTCTCACAACATCATAGTACTTGGTACTAGTGACGAATATCTATGCAAAGCAGCAAATATTATTATAGAGAATAAAGGGGGTTTATGTGCTTTAAACAATGAAAACACTTTACTGTTAAACCTACCAATTGCAGGTTTAATGAGCACACTCCCACCCAAGGAAGTCGCTTGGAAATATATTCAACTAAATAACTTCTGTAAGAATGTTTTAGGTTCCAATTTAGATTCTCCGTTAATGACCTTATCTTTCATGTCATTAACAGTAGTTCCTCACTTAAAGATAAATGACAAGGGAATTTTTGATTTTGACTCTTTTTCATTTTTAAATTATTAGACTAAATCAATAAAAAAACAATATTTCCAATAAAGCTAGTTGTAATTTCGATTCATATCTATCATTTTGCCCAATCACTCTAACATTCACTTTAAAAGGGTAATAATATACATGAAAATAAATATCAGTAGACACAACCAAAACCTCTATGTTGGGCTATATAAGCCCTTTCTCATACATTAATAACTAATAACTCCCTTCAAAGAATAATAACCTTTTCAACATCTATAAGCTTTTCTAAAAAAATAACTACAAGAAAAAATAGTAAAAAGGTACAATCTTATATCAATCTTTGTCAAGTAATATCATAACTTCAGTAAAAATAATGACCTACCATTTTTATCCTAAGACATTAAGATATCAATTTCAAAAACTAGTAGCCAATACAGTTTTAATCATCTTTACAATGCACTTATCACTTACATTGCCTACTTTAATTTAACACTGCCTTTATACTCACAAGCAATGAATAATAAACTTAAAATTGAAAAGACAAACAAATATTCTTTCATAAAGATTATCCTCCCCCACCCCCATTACTACAGACAACAACACAATACTTAGAATAAATTAACATTACTTATTAAATTAGGAAATCTCTTAAATTAGATCTTAACATAAAATAATAACATAACTAAAATTAACAGCTTTCTAATAATTTTAAAACGCCAATAATAGCCGATACAAATAGAAAATTATATTAAAACAATATTAAAGAAATAATAAAAGGTGATTTAATAAAAAAATACAACTAATTTTAATACATAGAATATAAAATCGCTGTTTGCTCTATTGTTTCGGGTCAATAGAGCAAACAATTTAATGAGAAAATATTAATTTTAAAATAAAAATCCAAAATAATAAAAGTATAGCCGGGGATATTTTTACACTATCTTTGGTAACAAAATTATACAATACACTTATAATTACATAGAAAATTATCCCAATTCCAATCCCTGAAGCTATGCTATAACTCAAAGGAATCAAAAATAATATCAAAAAACTAGGAATAGCTTCTCTCACATTTGAAAAATCTATATTTCCAATCTCTTTACACATAAAAAACCCTACATATATTAAAGCAGCTGAAGTCGCACTAGAAGGAACAGCAACAAACAAAGGAGCAAAAAATACCGCCAATAAAAACAAAATACCTGTCACAACTGATGTCAATCCCGTTTTACCACCCTCAACTATACCCGTAGAACTTTCAATATAAGTAGTTACAGGAGAAACACCCATAATTGCTCCAAAAGTGGTAGAAATAGCATCAACTAGGAACACTTTATCAGCATCACGTATTCTACCCTCTTTATCAACCAAATCTCCTTTTGAAGCAACACCCACCAAAGTTCCAACAGTATCAAATAGATCATTAAACAATAAAACAATGACTATAAAAGCAAAATTCCAAAAATTTTCACCTAACACATAAGAAAAACTCAACTTGTTAAATATAGGCGCAATTGAATCATACCTTAAAAAAGCATCTGGTAATTTAATCCCCACACTCAAAGCAGCTTCCCTATCAAAGAAAGCATAACACCATGCTATTAAAGTAGTTATACAAATTGATAATAGTATACTACCCCTAACCATTTTAAGCTCAAAAATTAATATAGAAATAATCCCTAACAAAGTAAGAAAAACTTTTAAATTTATAAGATTCCCAAGCCCAATTAATGTAGAATCGTCTCTAACAATAATTTCACTATTAACAAAACCAATAAAAGCAATAAACAAGCCTATTCCAACAGTAATAGCACATCGTAAATTTATTGGTATAGCATTTACAATATTCTCACGTACTCCTAATAAAGACAAAATTATAAAAATAATGCCTTCAATAAAAACAGCGCCCAAAGCCACTTCCCAAGGTATATTCATACCCTTAACAACAGAAAATGCAAAGAATGCATTAATTCCCATTCCAGAAGCCAAAGCTAAAGGAATATTAGCAAAAACCCCCATAAAAATAGTAGCAAATCCAGCTGTTAAGCATGTTGCTGTTACCAATGCTCCTACAGGCATCCCTGCATGAGAAAGTATATAAGGATTAACAACTATTATATATGCCATGCTTAGAAACGTTGTAAACCCAGCTACAATCTCTGTCTTATAATCAATACTATTATCCCTAATCTGAGATATTAATGTCTGTCTAACTCTACTCAAAAAACAATTCCTCCTCCCAAGAAACCCTCATTGTATAAGAAAACCAAAATTAATGCTACTATCCTTAATAATTAATATTAAAATTACAAAACACAAAAAAACTACCTTATGGCAATATACATAAACTTAAACTAACCTCCTGATATCAATTAATTGAATAATTACAGACCTTTAGAACTTGTATTCATACCTACAATTTGCAAAATAAATTTCCTCCCGTTTAAATCGATTATAGTTAATCTTCAAAAATTCATCAAAAAAAAGAAAAAATTAAATTAAAAATAAAAAACATATGTCTCAGATAATCTTATTATTTTGAAGTAAAATATCTTCATTATCAGGCAAATTAGAGAAAACAATGGTTTTAAGAACCTCACCAGAACTGTTTACAATAAAAAATTTCCTGTTCTTAACAAGCTCTAAATATATTTTTAAAGAAACATCCTTACCAACACTAAAGAAAGTCTGAATATATTCATTGTCAATTTTCCTATAACGCCTAAGCAAAAACGAAGCCACTATGCCATTACCACATTGCAAGAACAACGGTTCCTTATATCTTAAATTAAACTTGCCAGAAATAGTAAAATAATGCCTTAGAGAAACTTTACTTTTATCTAAAATCAATCTAATATATTTTGAAGCCCTATTGAACCCACCAATATTCCCCAGATCAATGGTTGCACAAGAAAACATCAAAAAAACAAAATAAAAAAAGATAATATATCCACTATTAAATTTCATCTCCTAATTACCATAGATCCTTATAAAATAATAAAACTTACTATAATTACTATAAAATATTATTTTCAAGTGCATATTTAAGCGTATCCCGAGTACTCTTAAAATCAACATCAATAAATCTGGCATCATATTTAAAAGTTTCCCTAGTCCAAACTTGATAAGAATCATCATCTAAAACAAAAGATAAGCTTCTGTAAGGCTTAAGAGCTTTCAAAATAAGATCAGCATTGTTTTTATCAATATCAACATATAAGAACCTTAACTTTCCAATACTCACCACCCTGGAAATCTTAACATTACCAATATAATTATCATCTTGAATTAATTTCAAATAACCGCCATCAAAATTTAACTCTGAAGCTAAAACAACATTTAAAAACACAGAAAAATTATTTGTCAATTTATCTCTTCTGATATAGATTTGACTATTTGGATAAAAATAAAGTAAGTAATTAACTCTCTCTATTTTGTCAAATTTTTCATCCAAAAATTCCTCTACACTCAAGGTCTTACATGAAAAAAAAAAGACAAATAAACAAAAACTATATCTCATAATCAAATTATATTATAAAATATGATAAGGAGAATGTTTATATTGAATGAAATCGAACAATTTTAACTTATATATTAAAACCCCTTATATTTACTCTGATTACATAATATCAAAATATGCGGTACTACTCATCCCAGTACCAATAATAAAGATTGCAATAGGAGAGGGACTCAAAGTATTTGAAATTGCATTTGAAGACAAATACAAAAACTTTGCCGGATATATTAAACCAAATAAAAGAGCTATATATATAAACGAAACAATGAATCTACAGAATAAAAGATTTGCAATAGCACAACAACTCGGTCATTACTTAATGCATAAATATCAAGTCTTTAACCCATCCAAAAGAACAGAAACAATTAATACTCAAGATAACCATATGACTATAGAAGCCAATATATTTGCAACAAACCTATTAATTCCAACTACTACTTTAAAACTAAAAGTACCTCAATATAAATTAATAAAGTACCCTCAAAAACTGATGGCACAAGAATTTCAAGTATCTGAAAATATAATACACTTTAAGTTAAGCATGCTTAATGAGATTCACAGGCTTGAGAAAGAAAGCAAGATAAAAAAGAAACTAAAAGTAAAACAAATAGACAAAACAAGATCCAAAGATCTTTTACTTCAAAATGTAGATCAACTAAAAGAATCAATAGCCATAGATTTAGAAAAAAGAGAAATCACAAGAAAAGAAAGCATAAAAAAAAGCTTCAAAGAACTGGAATAAAAAATTTACTATTTGGAAAAGCTTTCAAGTATACTTTCCAGCTTTCGTTTAGCAATAATTAAAGCATTTTTATCCTGAACAAGCATATGAAAAAAAATTTTTCTAACCACAATCCAAAGCCTATCATCTATGCATATGCTATAAGAAGGGAAATTAATTCTTAAAGGAAATTTCTCTTTAATATTATTATTTAAATAACGTAAAACTTCAAACTTAAAAGATTCACCTTGAACTATACTATAAGCTAAGATAATTTTATATAATCTTTGATTATATAAGTAAAGAGCCTTAATATATTCAATATTATCATTATAACTAGATTCAGAAATATAAACCAAACTCTCCTGATCTCCTTTCAAGATATCAAAATTATGTTTAAAAGAGTCATTCAAATTTGCATACTTTTTCAAAACAGAATTTGAAATCTTAAGTTCAGGATACGCCATTAAAGCTTTTAAAGCTAATAAATCTAAATGATTTCCTTCAGAAGATTCATCTAATAAAATTGTAGAACAACTTAAAAATAAAAGGATGAAAAACACACAAAAATCTAAAAAGAAACGCATATAATCCTCTTACTACATTTTTTCATAAAATACAGTAAATAAAAACAGATCTGCTTTGATATAATAGTGTAAAGAATTGACCTAAAGGAAATAAAATGAGCTATTATGCACTGAGCAAAATATTTATGTATCTCGGATATATTATTATAGGGATAACTTCCTTCACTATCTTTAACAAAAATCTAAGAACCACTATCAAGAACAAGATGAAAAAGTTCAACTTTCTATACTACTTGACACTATTTATACTTTTTATAACCACTTCTAACTTATCCCATTATTTCTCAGAAAAACAATTATTAGACAATTTCCAGGAATTTCAAGAAGATTTTTGTGGAATACACAAAATCAATGTAACATTTTTAAAAACATACCTATCAGGATTACAAGAACCAATCAAAATGGAATTAATGTCAAAATTAACACCAATAAACACCATATTTAATGCTAGCTTTGAAAAATACTCAAAAAGAATAAACAAATCACTAACCGATATCATAAAAAATTATAACGCCTACACTAAAGCAATGAATACAGAAATTAGAAACAGGATTGCAAAATTAGAAGAAAAAATTTTGCCAATGTATAACAAATACAAATTGCCTAGTTCAAATAACAAAATATCAGATATAAGCGTCGACAAGAATGGAAATATCATTCCCATACGCAAAGATATAAATGGTACAATAACAGACTTATTATTTTATGATCAAAACTACAACTTAATTCCATTTAGAGAGTACCAAAAAAATAAAGTTAAATTCGATATCATCAAAGATGATAATAATCATTATTTCAAAGAAACAATCAATGTTTACTATCTTGATTCAAAAAATACTCGAGTTGCAATTGATTATTATAAAAACAACATTGATACAATTCCTTATTATATAGATTTAAAAGAGAATAAAGATAATTTCTTAAAGAGTATTAAAACTAAAAATGGATACAAAACATACATCGAAGAAAAACACAAACTAAGCATATTAGTAAATAATGATAACCTAGACGAGTTTAAAATCTTATTAGAAAAAAATCCAAACACGTTTTCATTAAACACAATATTATCTGACGGAAGTCCCATATTTACTCACGCAGTGAACTCAAAAGCAAAGAACATAATAAATTATGCAATGTCAAAAGATTTCAACATCAACTTAATAGATCAGAAATCCAAAACTGCCCTTCACAATGCCATAATTAACGGATACGATGTTAACTTTATAAAATCTCTTATAGAAAAAGGAGCAAATCCATATATAAGAGACTTAAATAAAAAATTACCATCAGACTATACTCCCAAAGACAGCGAAATCTATAAGTACCTAAACACTATTATAGAATAAATAAAGTCAATAACTTTACAAATATACTAAATACAATTAAATTATCATTACTATTGATTTAAATATGGTTAATATTAATCAAGTTAATTAATATTAACCATATTTAAAAAGCAAATACAAGGAAAACTTATCACGTTACCACTGCAAATAAATTTGCTATTTTGCAAAAAAATTGGCAAGACTTTTATGCTACTAACTAGGCTTTTACCAGAAATTGATGGTATGTTCAAAAATGAAACAATGAGTAAAGATTAAAGACTTAAAAACATTTCAAAACAACACACTCCTTTTAAACATCCTTTTAACGATCATAAAAGACACTAGTTACGGTATTGAAAAGTTACCATTAATATTCCTATTAGAAACATCTATTGGTCTTACCAATATAGAGAAGGGTTTTGGAGTCCCTACTGGTAGAAGTAGATTCCTATGCAAAAGCCATAAATAGCACTCTTATAAACTGCCGAAATGGTTCACCCTGCATACTTAATAACAATAGAAATTAATGAAACACCTACTTGATAAATCATTTACAAATGTATACTCTGAAGATAAGAGGACTCAAAGATATGATTTCAAGGTTTATTGACACATATCCTCACAATAAAGACTACGTCATTAAATTCCCTCAATATTTAACAGTTTTTTAGAAGATCAAGATTTGTCCCAATCACCACAACAACTTAAAAACCCGAATTTTTCAAGACACTTTGAAGTTACAAATGTAACAAGATTCCGGGTTGAAAAATATATAAATATATCGTTTTTATTTTTTGGATTTAAAGTCCTCACATATAACATGGAATTCATACTGATACATCCTTTAAAGATGTATTACGACGAAAATAATGTTTATTTTTATACAAATTTATATTAACTACATCCTTTACGAGATACTCCAAAAAAATGAAAGAACACGTTGGATAAACATACTCTACATATTGGGATATATTACTTCTTTATATTCAAGGCCATAACCAAATTTAACCTCCAACTCAAATAAAAGAAAACGATGGAATAACTACTACAAAAGCAAGATCAAAAAAATACTTAACAAGTTAAGAGGAATAACAACCAAAACCACCAAAGCCCTTGAAAGAATTACTAAAATTAAATCCAACAGTATCTGCATTATAAAACTAAAAGTTAAAGGATACAACATCAATCTTATCAAAAATGACTGTTTATTTTAAATCATTCATTATGAAAAGGCATTACAAGAGAAGATAAAGGATTAAAAATCATATTTGATATTTTATTAAACAATATCAACATAGAAATAGAGAAAATCACAAAAGAATTATAAATCTCAACAATAAATAATTTTGTTTTTAAATTTATTTACAATATCAACAAATATTGTTAATATTAATTACATAATATAATTAAAAATGTTAATTATATTAAATTTAACAACAATTTAAGGGAGGAAATGTTATGTCAACATCATCAGAATCTACATTTACAACATTACAAAAGGTGGGAAAAGCTTTTATGTTACCAATAGCTCTCCTGCCAATAGCTGGGATCTTATTAGGAATCGGTGCTGCACTTACCAACAAAACAATGATTCAAGCTTACGGAATTGAAGCAATACTTGGAGAGGGCACACCAGCAAGTTCACTACTATTGTTAATGAAAGGCATAGGTGAAGTAATTTTTGCAAACCTACCTCTAATGTTTGCAGTAGCAATCCCAATTGGACTGGCAAAAGCCGAAAAAGGAACAGCAGCTCTTGCTGGAGTTGTAGGATTTTTAGTCATGCATCAAGCTATAAATGGAATCTTATCTATCCAAAATATTAATCCCTCAACTGTAAATGCAGAAGCACTAATAGCAATTGGAACCCCCGAAGCAGAGGCAATTGCAAAGAGCCAAGAATATACATATGTACTTGGAATTTTTTCCCTTCAAATGAGCGTAATGGGAGGAGTGGTAGCAGGATTTATTACAGTAATGCTTCACAACAAACTACATAATATCCAACTACCAACATTTTTAGCATTCTTTGGAGGATCAAGATTCATTCCCATCATAACTACAATTACTATGTTTATAGTAGGAATAATTTTAACATGTATCTGGCCATTTATTCAAGGAATGATGACTTCGTTCGGAAATATTATAGCACAATCTGGATATTTTGGTTCATTTGCATATGGGGCAATAAAACGATCTTTAATACCCTTTGGACTTCACCACATATTCTACATGCCATTCTGGCAAACATCTTTAGGTGGAACAATGGAAATCAATGGAGAACTAATCTCAGGAGCACAAAATATATTCTTCAAACAACTCTCAGATCCCAATACTGTACACTTTGAGGTTGCAAGAGGAACACGTTTTTTTAGTGGTGAATTTATAGTAATGATTTTTGGACTACCTGGAGCTGCTCTTGCCATGTATCACACCTCAAAAAAAGAAAATAAAAAAAGCACGATTTCTCTATTATTATCAGCTGCATTCACATCTATGCTAACAGGAATAACAGAACCCATTGAATTTTCATTCCTTTTTGCAGCTCCTGCTCTTTACTATCTTATATATGTACCCTTATTTGGACTAGCCCATCTATTAGCACATGTTTTTAATATTGGGGTTGGATTAACATTCTCTGGCGGATTTATTGATATGTTCTTATTTGGCATATTACAGGGAAACAACAAAACAAATTGGATAATTATTCCTATAATTGGTATCTTTTATTTCATAGGATTCTATTATATTTTCAAACTTGCAATTATAAAATTCAATCTAAAAACACCAGGACGTGAAGACGTAGAAGAAATATCAAAAATAAGTTCACAAAAAACAGGAATATCAGAAATTGCTAGGAAAGTATTAGAAGGACTTGGAGGTAAAGACAACATTACATATCTTGATGCATGTGCCTCAAGATTAAGAATAAATGTTGATAAAACAGAACTAGTAAAGTCTATCACTTATTTTAAATCTATTGGAGCAAGCGGAATGCTTAAAAAAGGAAATGGCATCCAGATTATATTTGGAGGATTATCTGATAATATCAGAATGGAAATGGATAAAATTTGAATAACTGCCTAAAAAAAGCTAAGAATATAAATTACCAATAAGAGGAGCGGTATTTTAAAATCTCTCCTCTTATATTTTACAAAAAAGGATAAAGTTATGCATAAATACCAATACTTAATTTCTGGGAAAGTACAAGGGGTAGGCTTTAGAGCATTTACAGAACAAATAGCAAACAAAATAGAAATCAAAGGATTTGTCAAAAACCTGGATGATGGAAAAGTTGAAATAATAGCCTTTTTTAATAACAAAGAACAAATTGAATTATTTGAAAACACACTCAAAAAAGGCAATGGTTATTCAAAGATTGAAAAAATTGAAAAAAAACTCTTAGATGAAAAATATCCTTTCAATTTCAAGGACTTCAGTTCTTATTACTAATACTCTTATCAACCTTATTTCCAACTATTCTCATCTTACCAATTTTTACTTTACCACTACCCTTATTTGCAAAGTCAAGAATTCCTGAACTAGATTTAAAGAAACGCTCAACTCTAAACTTCAAAAACTCTAATGACTTTCTATCTTTACAAAAGATATTTAGATTTCCATCAGAAAACTTAATATCAAGCCCATAGTTAGTTTCTGTCTTCAAAAAATTACAAGAGATAAACTCTCCATTCAATTTACTTCTTTTAAAAAGAAAAAAATATTTCTTGCCTCTCTTAGAGTCTCTAAAATCAACCTTCAACCAATCATTCATCGGCTCAATTGAAACCAAACTATCATAAAGATAAGAAATATAAATCGTTTTATTATCACTGGCACTGAGTACCTTCTTAAAGAAATAAAGAAATCCTGTATCCATACAATTAAACAATATACTACAAATCAAGGTATAAAACGCCCTCGCCTAATTAAAATGAACACCAAACACAAAAATAAATAAAAATAAAATTAACTTTTCACAATATTTTTAAACAGCATATCCAAAAATTATGGCTAAATACTCACCAAGCCTTGCATAGTTATAATTATAACCATATTTTTGCTTGAAAGCCTTACGAATTCTAACATTAAGACCCCTTAACATTTCCAACTCCTCTACACCATCTTCTATCATTAGATCCTTAATTACATGCAAAGTCCTAGAATAATTATCGTCCATAATATGACACTCTTCTATCAATACATTTAATCTCTTCATAGTAATAACAGAATACGTTGTCTTTCTCCTAACATAAGCATATATACGTCTTTTAATCAATCTCAATAAATCAATATCAGCATTTTCATCCAAGTTCTCTAATACATAACGATTATAATGAAAAGCCGTTATTATATCATCATGCTCATGTCCTAAAACAGTCGTTATCCATAAATTTAGCTCCATATTCTTTGGAGCAAATGCGAGATAAGAAAATCTACTATAAAGCCTTCTACAAAAATAAACTGACTCTTCAGGTTCAAATATATTTTCAAAAATCTTACGAAATAATCTATTATAACTATAAGAAAGATTTGAAGATATAATTTCCTTTGAAAGTTTTTCTGTCCTCTCCATATACCTCACCTCTTCTATTGAATCAATAATTAACTTAGAATCAGCAAAAGTAGGAAAAACAATTTCGTGAACTAAATTATGCTCTTTCTTTTTTGCAATATGTTTCATGAGAATATGTTCACTATCTTCAACATAAAATTTAGATACCTTCATTATTTCAACAGGACGACGTCCTGTTGCCATTAATATTCCATAAAACTTTAATCTGACATCTCTTTTTTGAGTCAACAAGATATTTATTATCTCAATATAAGTTTTTAAGTTTATCTTAACCGATATCTGCTCTCTTCTATAACTATTAATTTTTGAGATCTTATAATGATGTGAATAACTATTTAACCATTCAGGACTTCTAAACAAACTCAGGAAAGACTCAAAATATACCTTTCTACCTAAAATACCATTAGCAACCATTAACTCCTCAATTTTACATAAATCTTTTATATCAATATTAGATAATGCCTTTACTTCTTTAGGCACCCAAAAAAACAAAAGTTTATTTTTTTGTCTTATTTCCTCAATAACTGCAAGATTGATATATTCCTTTACTATTTTACGAGTTTTAGAAAGATTTAATATAATTGAAAGATTAGTAAACTTGTCCTTTCTTAAAAGAATACTTTTATGTTTATCGGCAAGAACACTTAAGCTCTTATTTAATTTGGAATATGAAATCTCATATTTCAAATACTTAACATATATTTCTTCCAGATTCTTTCTAAAGAACTCAAGATCTTTTTTTATATTAACTTTTAAAGCCATACTAAACAAATTATAGCAAGAAAAAATAATAAGAACATATCTTCAGGCTACTATCAACTTCAAAATAAAAAACAATTTATTAATCACATGTTCAAACAAAGTTTATAATAACAAGAAAATATCAATAAAATCCTATTGCTGCATAAATCTCTCAATAGACTTAAAAACATAATAATAGAGAACAATATACGCCTCTCTTAAAGTAGAATACTTACAACTTCCCGTAAAGTATATAAGTTCACTTGTACTTGAATTAACATCATCTTTATGATTTCTAAGCTCAAATTCACGGTTAATCTCTTTTATATGCCCCAAATTAAAAGTATCAGTAGTAACTTGTTTATTATTTTCTATACAAAAATCACTGTTTAAGGCAATCCCACTTTTAACGATTTCTTTAACTTGAAACTCAAATGCATCGGGAAGAATAACATTGAAAAAATCAAACTTCAAGCCAAAATCAAAAAGAAACCCAAATTTATAATCCAATAAACCTGCTACTTTCGAATACAAAATTATCTGCATAACAATACTTTCAATGTTTTTATCCAATATAAAGTAATAAGAATAACCGTCAATATCCTTAACAGAATCAAAATAATTTTTATAATGAACGTAAGTTTTAAATTTATTATCACCCAAATACTCATAACCTGAAATTTCCAATTCTATTGCATCCTCTAAAGGAATAGCAAATCTCGATACATTATCAAAATTACAAGAATAAAAGATAAAAATGAAAGGTAAAAAAATTTTACAAACTATTTTCACAAATACCCCCACAATAAGATATGACTATTATCAAACACAAAAGATCCAAAAATGCAGTTTTACGAATATGAGAATAAAACAATGTGCAATAAATTTAAAGTATAAATGTATTATTTAAAAACTTTACTTTTTTTCAACATTTAATTAAAATATTATTAGTACTTTAAAGATAAAAATCAAACGATGGGGGTTTAAGATGAGACAAGAAAAGATCAGTAATAGGCCATTTAACAAAGTAGTAGATCGAAGACTAAAGGTGTTCTGGGTAATTCAAAAATTGCAGCACAATTATTTTAGAAATAAGAGAAGATATTCTTTAAGAAATGTTGTAATCATGGTAAATTCAATCTTAGAAAAAAAAGGATTTAAAACAGTAACAAGAAGAACTATACAAAGCGACATTAAAAACTTTGAGGAAATCGGTTTGTTAAAAATAAACTTCAATCCACTTGGAAAAAACAATGGTAGTTTCACTTACTACATAATAAATAAAGCTATTGAAAAAATAGCTAATAAAGCAATAAGCAAAGCCTACTTCATCAAAAGAGGAAAAAACATAGATCAAGCAAGATACAATGCTATTAAAAAAGACAAACTGAAAGAACAAGACCAACAATTCAAAATTTCACATCAGACACTTTCACATCTTTTAAGTAAGGTAAAAAGTAAAAATATTAAACATAAGAATTCTAGCTTAAAAGATCTAGAAAGCAAAGAAAAACATCTAGAGAAAACTATATTGCAAAGATATAAAGAGGTGAGTAGAAAGGACCTGAATGAAATGAGAAAAACTGTAAAAAACCAAATAAGCTATAAAAACACTCTATGGAATCTAAAAGACTTCATGGAAGAACTTCAGGAATATGAAGAAAACGACGCTGTAAGTTTCTTCAAAATCAAACTCAGAGAAAAAAGAAACAAAATATGGTTTATGTCAAAAAGAAATGCAAAAACAGACTTTAAAGAGATAGTAAGAGAGTTCAAATACAAAAATAAAACCAAATTACAAAACTCATACCAAGATCAAAAGGGAATAATAAAACCAAAAATGAATTACATAGACAATCCAAACGGAATAGTAAAAGCTAGTGAGCTAATAACAGAAATAATGAAAAAGGAACTGTTAATTTCTATTTAGGAAAGTAAGAACAAGATGGAAAAGGCAATATACACTCTAAAAGCAAAGTTAATGGCAAGAAAATTAGAACTAGATAAGGAAAGTAAAAACTTTTTTAAAAAAATAGAAGACAAAGACTACAGAAGAATATATCACACCAAGATATTCAGTATGATAAACAACTTTGAAGCAAGACCAAATAAGGGCAAATTCTGGTTGTGTTTCAGAAACGTTTTTAATCCTAACAAATACGAAAGCCTACATTTGTTTCACATAAGACAAGGAGATGAATTTATAGGGATTTATTATGGACTCAAAAGACTACCGAGACCATTTATCATAAAATATGAGGAAAACAGCACAAAAAAGACATCCAAAATAACAAAAATCTCTTATATCGAGTTCAGGTTTAAAAAAGGAAGTGTTTTTTGCTACCTTAGGTGTTTACACACACTATTAAAAGCAAAAAACAAGGAAAAAATTTTCTACAATTCTCTGTTAGACAGAACACTAAGATTGGAGAGAAAAGTTCACCAATTCTATGGAAAAGAATATCTCGAAGACAAAGGAATATTAAAATGGATAAAAGAAAACCAAAAATAATTACTATAGCATCAATTAAAGGTGGTGTTGGAAAGAGTACAACATCTTTGTTCTTCAGCGAAATTCTTTCAAGTAAAAAGTACAAAATACTATTAATTGACCTAGATCCGCAAGCTAGTAGTACAAGTTTTTACATTAACATTATAAGAAGCCAGTCTATAGACATAAGAAAAGTAAATATATACAGAGTGCTAAAAAAAGAACAGGATATCGAAAACTCAGTAATTAAAATCAATAACAATCTTGACTTTATAGCAAGTCACCTAACCTTAGGTAAATTCAATGAAGAAAATGTATCTTTGAAAGAGAGTCTGCTTAAGATATTTTTAAGTTACATACAACACAGATATGATTTCATCATTATGGACACAGCTCCCAATTTAGGAAGTTTACTTAACAATAGTTTAATAATCACTGACTACCTTATCGTTCCTTTGCCGACTGACCAGTGGGCAATTGAGAGTATAGACCTGATAACTGACAGGCTAAGAGATATATTTAGAAATGAATTGCCAACTTTTTACTTAATAACTAACTTAGTCGAAAGACAGAAAATAGACAAGGAATTAAAGGAATTTATTGAGAGCGAGTACAAAGAAAACTTCTTAGGAAGTGTTCCAAGGCGAGATAATTTAAGGAAAACCATTTTTCATAGATCTAAATTTAATCCAAGTGAAGGCTATTACAAGGCCTATAAAGAAATTTTGGAAAACTTTTTAAGTAGGATTGGTGATGACTGAACGTTCCATTTGGAACTGAACGTTCCAAATGGAACTGATTCAATGAGGTATGAGATGAATAAGAACAAAAAAATCGAGATAGTTAGAAGAATTGATCCTGAAGTTTATAATATAAAGTCTTTAAACAAAGTAAGAGAAGAGAGGTACTTAGCATTAAAAGAAAAACTTAAGATTCTGATAAAAGAGGAAGCTTATAATAAGATAGAGACAGCTAGGATATTGAAAGAGATTAACGAAAGTAAATACTATGCTCTTGATGGATATAAAAGTTTTACAGCTTTTATCAGGAGTTACAAAATAGCGAAAACTTCTATATATAGGTACATTAAGTTAGTAAAAGGAATTGATAGCGGGAAGATTGATTACGATTTAATTTTAAGTAGAGGAGTAGACTACGCACTTAAGGTATTAGAGAATAACAATATTACTATTAGTAAAAGTGGTGATAACTCTTTAAGACCCTTGAAATTTCAACTTGATGACGAAGAAAGTTTCCATTTTTATAAAGCCAATATAAAGTTTGCTAGTTTTTTACTTGAAGAAACATACAAGAGAGAAAAAGGTTTTTTTAACAAGATGCGCAACAGGTATAACAATCTAAAAATACAATGCACTTAATGTATTGCAATTAAATATTTATACTGATTTGATAAAATACCAAGTTCTAATAGTAGGTTTTTTTTCTAATATTATCCAAATAATATAAAAACTTTTAAAAAAGACTTTACAAAAAGACAAAATAGTCTATAATTATTTTATAGACTGAGATTTGAAGTCTCACTCTTATTGTTTGATTAGAATAATAGGTTGGCTACATTAAGTAGCCTTTGTCATTTTGTCATGGTTTAAGTTAAGTACATAGGCTTAAATTTGTGTATAATTAATTTTCTTGTTTCAATTTTAATTCCATGTGTATCACTTGGATCTTAAATATAGTGTTGAGTGTATACTTTATTTGGTGTGTTTGTTTTTTTCTTGAGGGTGGGGGACTTTGTTTATAGTCTTAACACTGATCTTGCTTAGAAAGTAACTGTTATATGAACTAGTTATTATATAAGCTTATGATTGATGAGAACACAAAAAGTATCTTAATTAGTATTAAGAATTATATCATTAATTTTGAGGATTTGATTTATTGTCGATGTTTATCTCGTCTTTCAGAATTATAGTCCAAGGTTAGGCATTTTGGGATCATAAAATTTAACTCTTATTTATGATTGACTCTTTTTTCAATTAATAAAGTTTTTTGTGATGTGATAGAAATATGAAAAATATATCATTCACTTTGAGTGTAATTTTGTATTTGGTCAAACTTCTTGTTTAGATCAATATGTATATATTGATAAGATGCTTATTGCATGAAATTTTTTATAAAAAACTTGAAAAGTAATATTATTGCATTATAATTATGGATTATTAAGGAGGCACATTATAATGAACAAGAATGCATTAAGTGCAATATTGATGACTTTATTTTTATTTATATCTTGTAATAATTCAGGTGGTATAAAGGAAGGCCAAGCATCTAGATCTGATGGAACAGTGATTGATCTAGCAAAAGTAAGTGAAAAGATAAAAGGAACTATTGCTTTTGCGGAAGCTGCTAAAGAAGTAGAAGTTCTAGTTAAATCAATAGATGAACTTGCTGAGTCTATTGGAAAGAAAATACAAAATAGCGACACTTTAGCTACTGAGGCTAACCATAATGGTACATTGATCGCAGGAGCATTTCAAATAGCATTGACTATAGAAAATAAATTGAAGGCATTAGGACTAGAAGCATCTAAATTTTCTGATGAATTGAAGGCAAAGGTTAATGATGCTAATAGTAAGAGCAGATTATTCTTAAATAAGATAAAAGGAGAACATAGCGATTTGGGTAAAGAAGGCGCTACTGATGCTCATGCAAAGGAAGCCATAAAAACAGATAATACTACTAAAACTAAGGGAGCTACTGAACTTCTTGGGTTAAAAGAATCAGTTAAAGTCTTAATGGGTTCTGTTTCAACTTTATTAGAATCTGCAATCAATGAGCTTACAACACCTGCACCTGCTGCTAAGAAATCTAGTGAGTCTTAAAATAAATTTCCAAAGTACTATTATAAGATTAATTTTAATTATATAAGTAAGTAACTGAAAAAATAAAGTCAATAAATAAAAAGCTAAGAGCGTAATCCTCTTAGCTTTTGTTGTCACTTAAAGATTCTATTTGGGTTTTCCATATATTTATTAATGTGTACATATGCTTAATAATAAATATTTAGACTTAATTTAATTCTCTCTTTATTTGTTTATTTGATTTAATCATATCATTTTGTATATGAAGTAATTTTTTCAGTTAGATGTAACCTTGGTGTAAGGTAGTTTTGTGTCGAGTAGTTCAAAGTAAAAGAATTTATATTTGTGGAGTTTTTTGGCATTTGATTTAAATGGTATATATTGTTGTTATTATCTAAATAGTTAATTAATTTTTTAACCAGGAGGAGTGATGAATAAGATTATTTTAGCGATATTGATATCATTTTGTTTTTTTTCTTGTGGTTTCGGTGCTTTTGATAGGTTGCTAGACCAAGCAAGCGCAGGACGTTTATATGAAAGCACAATAGATACTGTTAATGAGTTGTTAGATAAATTACAAACAGGACTTTTAGATGAAAGTACTAATGAATTGAGAGATCATACAGAAGCAGCACTTTTAGATAAAAGTGCTGGTGTATCGATACATCAAGAAGCAAACTCTTTAAAGGAAGATCAAAATGTAAGAGGAGGTATAAATATACAAGGAGATCAAGGAGATGTTATTGACTATGTTGGGGGGTATATTGAAGGGAGATTAGAAATGAACCAAGTTGTTTATCCTAACTCCATAGAACTACCTGTTGCTGAGTCTTCAGTGAATCTAGTTCCATATTCTTATGAAGAAAAATATCAAGAGAAGATAACAATAAGAAAAGAGGATTTGGTACCAATCACTGATGAAGAAATAGACGCAGACAAGAAAATTAAAGAGGTAGAGAATATCATTAAGAATAATGAATTCCCAGCAATGCTCAATGGGGCAAATAAGCTTCTAGATGAATATAAGCAATTAAAAATCAATATTTTTCATGTGATGGAAAGACTCAAAGATAAGATAAATTTGCTGAAATCAAAGAATATAAGCAGTGGAAATAAGAATAAAATACGGGATTTAAATAAATTTTCAAATCAATTATATTCTCAATTGTTTGAATTTGAAGCTTGTCAAGCTAGCATTTTAAATGCAATAGGCGAAATAGAATTGGCACAGGACTTATTTGAGAAATCAAAAGAAGCTTTAAGAAAAGCTATTATCAATAGATTAGAAAATAATTCAAATCGAGTTAGCTCACTAAGACAAGATATTCATTTGTCAGCAAATTTGTCCAGGGAGGCATGGCGCAATGCAGAAACTTCTCTTAACAAAGTGGAGTCTGCCGTTTTCAATCTTAATGAGGTATCTGCGTTAATGAGATCTATAGAAAGATACATTGATCAGATTGAACCATTGTCTAATGAGGATTAATTGATAGATGTCATATTATGACCTAAATGGGTTTAATTATTTACTTTTAAAAGAAGAGTTCCTTGTTTAAGGAGCTCTTTTAAGTTTTATTTAAGTTGTAAGATAATTTGTAAAGGATCAATTTTAGTAGTTGTTGATAAGTGAATGTTGTTTAAATTTGTCTTTTGTTTAATTAACAACAATTGAATTTAATTAAATAAGTTCAGTTTGTTATTAGAATACATATGGCTATACAGCTGTTGTTCGATGTGTTAAAACTTTAGACTTTATGACTGCTGATTGG
>NZ_CP014521.1 GCF_001936255.1 Borrelia anserina Es
CTCAAAGCTTCTTATAAATGGTTAAAGGTTAAAGATAAATTAAATTTATCACAAACTAGTAAAAAAACAATATTAAACATTTAGACTAGAAAAATTATTAGCTATTTGTATTCGTTCTTATTTAATATATATTATAATAATGTATGAAAAATATAAGAAAGAATTTTTGATTTCTGAGGATATGAGATGAAAAATATTAAAGAAGACAATATTCAAGAAAGAAAGTTGCCTATAATACTTGACTACGATAGTTATATAACTGAAAGTAATCGAGAAACTTTTTTCGGAAACTTTCAGTATGAGGCAAATTACAAAGCTAAAGTTGAAAGATTTATAGTTGACTTCTTCAAAATACCTAGAAGTTTAAAGAATAAGTATGAAGTCAATATTGATTGCTTAAGTAATCAAGATCTTCCATTTGGAAACATTGCAATGAACTGCATAAATACTTTGAAATTAATTGTTGATGTCATTAATATGCAGACAGGTGAAACTTACAATTACGATGAATTTATTGCAAAGACAGCAACAGAAAAAATGCTTCAGTATGGATCAAAAGTAATATCAGCTCTTTCAAGACATTTTGATGAGTCTAATGGAACTAACTATAATGAAGGCTACTATGAATGGGAAAAAGGATGGATAGATAGAAAGTGGATAGATTACGAACCAAGTGACTTAGAAATTAAACAAATGCAAGCATGGAATAAAAGGATAAGTCAAGAATTAAGCTTTAGAAATAGGAGGAGAAGAATTTCTGCTATGCAAATGGGCCAAGTAAGGCTTCTGAAAGCAATAGAGAAGCTTGACCATGATTCAAGGAAAAAAAATATTTAATATGGAAGTGTATCATAAATTTCAACAATAAATAATTATAACAATATTCGAGTATGAATTGTTGATAACTTGTTTTGAATTATTATCAATATTTATTGTGTCATAGTTATATAAGTTACGATTTTTGATACCGAACATAATAAAATTGTTTAAAAATATTTACAAAATTAAAAAAATAAAATAATATATAAGCAGATATAAATGCATTAGAAAGCATTCTATCAACAGTCCCTCAACACTCCTATCAATCCTCTCCAAAATAAGACATAGGAGTCGGGGCTTTCTTTTCTCTTATCTTGAGTAAATTCTACTTAAATAATCGTACGCCAAAATGAGTATCTTTGTTCTTTGATGTGTCGTATCTTAACAATAGGTTTATACCAATAAATCTGAATAACAGTAAAATTTAAAATAACACTAATCTCAACATTGGCAATCTTTTCTTCATAATTAAGAATTAAGAATTGTTAATAAACTCTGGTACGGATATTTGTATTTTTATGAAAAAATATCAGATAATGTCTTAGAAAAAATTGAAATGGTTGATTTTTGAATTAATACTTAATTATTAAATATTCTCCTTTTTTAAAATTAAAAGAATTTATTATCAATATTTACTTCATACCATACATTCTTTTAAATAATCCCCTTCCCCAAGGGGTTTTCTTTTTATTTTCTTATGAGTGTCCTAATCATTGATCGTAATTGGCTTATAGATTAATTAAAGAAAGCTCTTAACTATTGATTCAGGTGATTTAAATACTCTGTTTTATACTCCTGATTAAAATATTACTCTATGAGTATTTTAAAGAAATTCTTCTGCTTGGCATGGAACCGTCTTTTTTTGTTTTTGATGTGTGAAAAATGTTGCTTTTGTTTGATAATCTATATTTATTGTTCAGAGTCTGATGTATCTAGATAATATTTCTATCAAGTTTGGCGAATAACATGCGCTATTGGATTATAAGTGTTTGAATTGATTAGATAAATATGTAATTTTGTTATTTACTATTTGAGGATGTGGGAAAAGACAGTCTGAAGAGTGGGGCTGTATTCCCCTTACAGGAACGATATTTTTGTTTTTCAATAGAGTAAAAGGTATTTCTAAGTTCTTATATCTTAGGTGTAGCTTAAATGTTATACTTGAATTTTGATAGCAACTTTTGATAGAGAGCATTAGTATTACCATAGTGTTTAGGGTTTGTCGTAAGATATTATAGTTTGTAATTTAAATCTTTCCTAAAGATCCATGCCGATGTATCTGGTTTTTTTATTCTTTGACTTGTTAATTAGATAGTTTTTATTATTCTTTGAATTTAGAGTTTTAGTCCTTTTTCTTGGCTTTTTTTCTATTGTAATCTTAACTTTTATAGGTCTTTTTTTGTCTCTTTCTTGTTTTTTTCTGTGATGCTTTTTCCTTCTTATTTTTATCTTTATGCTTGATTTTTTCATGCTTATATCTTTATTGTTTTTAACTTTTACTGTTTTTTACCATTCCTTCCTACGTGACTTGTATTTTTTCTTTTTTTCCTTGTCTTTTATCCTCTTTTGTTTTTGTTCTGCCCTTATTATTTATATTATTATATTTAATATAATATACACTGCTATTTTTTGTTCTATTTTTCCCCTCAGTTTTGTTTTTGATTTTTTCTTTTTTACTTAGTTTGTATATGATATTGAATGTTTTTTCTAATAATTCTTCTGTTGAGTTGAGCACTTTCTTCAGTATTTGATATGCGTTGCTTTTTGGTATGTACTTTATTTTTGAACCTTTGTATTCTCCCAGTCTTATTATAAATGTTTTAATTATGTTATTTTTCTTAAGGAAGCCCAAATCTTTTTGTAATGTTTTCATTTTAATTACTGAGTAACCTTCTCTTTTTAGGAAAAAGTTAGCTAAGTTGAGTATGTCTTGTTGGTTGTATCCTAACTTGTTTTTGTTTAGGTATTTTAGTATGGAAATTAGTTTTATTAGTCTGACTTGATTTTTCTTGAGTTTGCTGTTATTATATAAAAAGAAATTTAAATTTTTCATCGATTTATCCTTTATTTCAGTTTGTTTAAGACCTTGATTTATAGGTCTTTTTTGTCTCTAGTTTTATTTAAAAAATAAAATAAACATTAATATAATTTATATACTAAAAAGGTAATTTTGTCAATTTGATTTACAAAATGATGTTCATAGTTGTATAATAAAATTAGTTGTGTTATCCAATAAGTTGCGTTGTTTATAAAATTTGTTTAGGAGATGGAGTTTTGTGAGAATTACACTGAATTTTTTAAATTCTTTAAAGAATTTAAAGGAATTTTCAAAAGAGATGGGATATAGCGATTCTTCTTATCTTTCAAGATATATAAAGAAAAATAAGATTGAAGGTATAATCTCTTCTAAAGATTTATTTTTTAAGAAAAGAGAATTGCTTTTGAGTGAGGAAGCTCAAAAGCTTATTAAGTGTAAGTTAAAAAAAAGGATGGCAGAAGGGTAGTTAAATTTGATAGATAAAAAAAATTTGAAAAATTTTTTCATTGAGTATGAAGGAAAAAAATATTATACTCCTCTTTTTTTGGCTAAGGTTAATAATATTTCTTATTTTACAATAAAAAATAAGATTAAAAAGCTTAATATTTCGGTTAAGGCAAAAGATATTGGTATTGTTAACTCTTTATCCGAAGAACTCTTGGTTGCTGAGGACAATTTAGATAAACTTTTTTATGATAAGAGATTTAAGTGTTTAGATTCTAGGGGTATAAGATGATAGATATTATAGTTATCTCTTCAATTAAGGGTGGAGTTGGCAAGAGTGTGACAGCAATAATGTTGGGATATATCTTTTCTAAGAGATATAAAACTTTGCTTATAGATATTGATTCTCAGGCTAGTGTTACTTCTTATTTCTTACCTTATTTTGAAAACAAAGTCGATATAAGGGAATATAATATTTATGAAGTATTGAAATCTAAGAAGTCTTTTATGAGTATTGTGCATGAGATAACAGCCGATTTGCACTTTGCTCCATCTCATATTAAGCTTTCTCAGTTTTCAGGAGAGAATATTATTGGACAAGAATATAAGTTGAAGACTATTTTAACTCCTTATTTCGATGAATATGATTACATAATAATTGATACTCCTCCCTCAGTTAATAAAGAACTTATTAACTCTTTGATGATTGCTACCAAAGTTGTTATTCCTTTGCCAGCAGAGCTCTGGGCAATCGAGAGTTATGATATTTTAAAAAGTAAAATGCAGGAGATTATTAATGCTTATCAGAAACAGGATTTTAAGAGTTATTATATTATTCAAACTCTTTATGAGGAAAACAGAAAAATAAAGAAAGAGTTTTTTTATAGCTTGCAACAGCTTTATCAAGAATATATTCCTATTAAAATTCACAGAAGCGCTGCTATTCAGAAAATGATTACTTATAGATTAGAACCCCAAGAAAGTGAAAGATATTATAATGAATATTTAAGAGTTGCTGAAGCTATTGAAAGTATTGCAAACATAAAGACAACATAAATATTTGTAAACCAGTTTACAAATATTTATGTTGAAGGAATAACAATGAAAGTAGATATAATTGATACTATCAAAAGTAGGGTAGGGGATGTAGTTAGAGTTGAAGATAGTTCTGCTAAAGAAAAGGCTCAATTAAGATATAGACAACTTAAAGAGGAAATTAAAGCCAGGACTTTAGAGGAAGTTGTTAATAAGTTAGAATTGGCCAAGGCGCTTTATGAAATAAAAAAAAATAAATTATACATATTTGATGGGTATGATAATTTTTATGAATTTTGTTTGGATTATAAGTTTAGTAGAACTATGATATATAGATATATTAAAATAGGTGCTTATTTGGAGAAGGAAAATGTGAGTGAACAAGATATTATGCAAAGTTCTTTGAATAAAATTATTAATGATATAAGAGTTAAAAAAAATTCTTCAGAGTGTAAGCCTGTTATTATTAGATTTAATTTGGAAGATAAAGAAAAGCAATTAATGCTTATTAAAAATAAGCAAAAACTTGAAAAGTTTTTGCTTAAATGTTTGCTGGATAATTGGGAATCGTTTATGGTTTAACTAGTTAATTAACTTTAGTTTATACTAAAAGTTAATTAACTAGTTAATTAACTTTTAGTA
>NZ_CP014605.1 GCF_001936255.1 Borrelia anserina Es
TTTTTAATATATTAAAAATTGTTTTGTATAATAATCTTCTGAAACAATCTGAAGCAAAAAGCTTTAAATAGAGAATAATAAAGTAACAAAATAGTAAAATATTTGTAGTACCATTTTTCAGTTTCTTTTACAGAAATTAGCAATCTTACTAAGAATAAATAATTCCACTATAACTACCTGTGTGTTGAATTATCAAAATCTATATAATTAAAAAAATAACGATATTGTAAAAGAATGCTTGAAAACAACCTTATAATTCAATTTTTAAATCAATACTCAATATATTATAAAAAGGAATATCTTTAAGATTTATCTTTTTGCCGAATTCTAATATATTTGCCACGCTCAAAGAATATCCTTTAAGAACTAAAAAATCATTTTTAAAATAAAATTGTAAAGAATAAGTATTCAAGCTTGTCCTTAAGGAAACTGTCGTTTGCAATAATTCACGAATCCATGTCAGCTTAACTCCAGTCCCTAAAAAATAATTATTGCTCTTCGAATAACTCTCAAACACCATTGATAAATCGTTAAAAACATCATTCTCAAAGCTAATATAATATCTAACACCAAGCAAAAACCTATTACCATCACCATCAAACTTATAGTTTTTAGACCAAAATAAGTCTTGTCTTAACGTAGAATAAAAAAATACTCCACTATAAATCTCAAATAAAATATCAAAAATTATAGTGATGTCAAAAGCTTTATATTTAACATTAAATGGGAGTTCAACCATTGCAAGCAAATCCACGTCATCAAAAAAAGCCTGAAAATAAAGCCAAGGAGATAGACATTTGGGAGATAAAAATTTATCTAAAGTTTCTTTGTCTAACATAATACCCAAAGAAACAGAATAATTAGAAATAAAATAATAAAATTCAAAAAACCACTCTGGTTCTATTGTAGTCCTTTTTAAAATAATATTTTCCATTAACCCATTTCCCAAATAATAATTTTGCTTGCCTACCTTAAAAATAAATTCATTAAAGCTCAAATTGAAGAATAATTTATTAAAACTAAAATATTGATCATTACTTTGTATAATAAAAGAAGGAGCAACTCCAACTTCCAAAATCTTATAGTTTAATAAAAATCCTAAATAAGCCTCATTAGAAAAGTTCAAAATCCCTGTACCAAAAAAATCTTTCTTATCTTCATCAGGAAATAATAAGGAAAATTTTGTTTTCAGTCCTAAATGTTCCTTAAAATAAAAAGAGAATCCTGAAAACAAAAAACTAGGAAAAGTCAAAAAAAGAATTAAACAAAACTTTTTTAAAAAAACCACTATTAACTATCCTGTATACACTCTTAATTTACATAATTAGAATATACATCAAATATTCTATTAAACCCTTTTAAACTAAAAATAGAATTATTTAGATTCGTACTAATAATATCTTCTACATAAATTTTTGTAATAGCATCCTTAAATGCTTTATCTTCAATTTCAAAATAAACAAAAGCATCGGTTCCTTTAATATTTCCTTTTCTATAGATTACTTCTTTTAAAACTTTTAATTCTTTATCTTTGTGCAAAGTCTTAAAATCGTTTTTATCAATTTTTAATAAATCCACAAATGGATAGATCGATTTTTCTTTTGATTCAAATTCAAGCCTATTATCTCCGGATCTTAATAAAACGAAATCTGCATTAAAATTCAAACCCAAAATATCTTTGAGTTCAGACGCACCCCTAACCTTATAAGACGTGCTTACCTTAATTGGAATCTTAGCTCGTCTTCCTAACATAAAATGCCCTTTATTTCTAACAGATAAAAAAGCAAAATCTGTATTCGCTCCTGACATATAAATTAAACGTGCATCCTTATTGTCAGTACTAATAATTCTCAACCCTACACTTTCTTCTAAGCTATTTTTTAAATTGATTTTAAAATTCATCCTAAAAGCATAAATACCTCTCTCCAATTCAGGGTAATACAGATTTTCAAATTCTTTTATTAAGCTTTTTTCATTCCCAGCATATAATAAATTTAAAATACAAAAATTCAAAATAACTAAAAAAACTTTAAGCATCGTTCATTACCTCTACTACCGATCTCTTACTTGCTTTGATAAATGGTAAAATAGAAGAAAAAATAGCAAGAATAAGCATAAAAATTGAAACATACATTATGTCACTAGCATAATAAAATATGTTAATATAATACGTTTCCAAATACCCTGGAGGAGTGAAGCTAATTTTCTGAAATTGAATAAAAAGCTTAGCAAAGTAAGCCAACACTACTCCTATAATTATATTGATTACAGCAATAATGACAATCTCTAAAAACAAGGAGTAGAAAAGTTCCAATTTGGTTAAGCCAATTGCTCTTAATGTACCAAGTTCTCTAGTACGCTCAATACTTAATGCCGTCATTATTTGAAAAAATGCAATAAATATAAGAAGAGATACCAAGAACAATATAAATATAAATGTTGTCCTAGTCATTCCCAAAACAGATTTAAAGTAAGGATTAATCTCAAACCAATCATTATAATCAAATTTAATACCCTTATCTTTTCTAAAATTATCTAATTTTGTTTTAAAAGCTTCTAAATTAGAACTATCCTTTAAAAATACTTGGATTACATGCGCTCCACCCTCAAATGCAAATAAATCCTTTAAAGTCTTAATAGTAGTAATTGCAAAAATATTATCCGCTGTTGAAAATGGAAACTTTATAATGCCAGAAACTTTAATATTTTGAAAATTCAAACCTTTTCCAAGTAAATTTGTCATTAGTGTCAGATCAGAATTGGTTTCCGTTATTTTCTCTATACCAAATGAAGCAGCCAAATTACTACCAAGTAAAAATCCACCTGCATTAGAATCATGAAAAATAGGTTCACCTTCTAATAAGGATAGACTACTCGTAATTAAATCTGGATCCTCATAGGCAAATGCAAAAACTGGGTTACTTGCTGAAGAATTCCCAAGAAGTCCATCAAAATTAACTATTAAATTAGTAAATTGTAATTCGTCATAAGTAACTATTTCATTTCGTATAAAATTAATATCCTTTTCTCCAAGTAGCAATTCGTTCTTAAGACTGCTAAATTTAGGATCAAAATAATTTTCTTTTGCAATTTGAATATGCCCAGTTGAACTTACGAAGTTCCTTTCCATTCCTTCTCTGCTAAAATTCATATATCCAATAAAAACTAATAAAAATACCACAGAACTTGTTAGAAGTAAAGACAATATGATTGTACGTCTCAAATCTCTAAAAATATTATAAAAAGCCAATTTAAACACATTAATCTCCTACTAAAGAAAGTATTCCATCTTCTATTCTATAAAGTTTATTAGCCAAATTTTTTAAATTATAATCATGAGAAACAAAAATTCCAATAGCATCTTTATCTTTAAGATATTTTTGTATTGAAGTATAAACAAAAATAGCTGTTTCTTTATCCAAATGACTAGTTATTTCATCTCCAATTATTAATCTGGGATTATAAACAAAAGCTCTTGCTATTCCTATCCTTTGCCTTTGTCCTCCAGACATATATCTAGGTTTTTTGTTAACAAACTTTGAAAGTTCAAAAAACTCTATCAATTTTTCCGTTTTAGCTTTTAATTGTTTAGTACTTTGCCTTGAAAATCTTAAAGGCAATGAAATGTTATCAAAACCTGTAAGACTTGGGATAAGTTCAAAATGTTGAAAAATTAACCCTATATTATACCTTCTAAATAAGGTTCTATCCTTTTCACTCATTGAACTTAAAAGAGTTGAATTAAAACGTATTTCCCCTGTATCAAGCGAATCTATTCCAGAAAGCAAATTCATTAAAGTCGTCTTACCACTCCCTGTAGGCCCTGAAATCCACACCATATCCCTTGATTTCAAACTAAGTGAAATATCCTTATTTGCATGAACAACCTCCTGCCCAATTTTGTATTTTTTATTAACTAATCTTAAATCCAGATTAATATTTCCCATAAAATCTCCTACATTTTAAATTTCACTGCACAGTTCTAAAAAGTTATTAAAATTCAAAATGGAATCACTCAAAAATTATCGAACTTAACAAAAACCCAAATAACAATTTTTTATCTTGGTTAATACCAACTTTAAAGACAAAAGGAACATCTTTAAATAATTTATAACCCATTCCAAAACCTACAATATAAAGAAACTTTCCTTTATCTAAATAATACTCCTCTTTCATACCATATCCAATATCTGAAGACAATACTAAAAACAAATCGGAAGCAACATTTTTTAATGCTTCAAGGAAAAACAATCTATACTCTAACCCAAAATTAGAAATAAAATTAAAATAGATACTATCTTGATCTACTTTAGGAATAGTCAAAGCATAAAAATTTAATGCATTATAATCAAATCCAGTTTCAAAGATAGTAAACTTTCTAAAAGCGCCTGCCATTCCAAGATCTGCCTTAAATCCCAATTCCCCAAAAGAAATAGAAACAAGATATTTTAAATTCCAATGTACCCTATAAAATTGCTCATTATTATCTAATAAATATTGATATAAGAAAGACGCCCTAATATCTGCTCTTTGAAATTCCGAATAATAGACTGGAAGTAAAATAGCAATAGTATTTTCCAAGGTTAAAGTATTATAGTATGATCTACCAACACTATCCTCTGTCTCCTTGATTAAATGATTAATCAATCCTGATCTGAATCTACTTTCAAGTCGTAAATAATTAAAATTATAACCAAATTCCAAATTACCAATATGTTCAATATTTTTAGAATTAAAAATAAACGGAATTCTGATTTCATAAAATGCCTTAGAAAAAAATTGCCTAAAATCATAAGCAAGTCCAGAACCAAATAAAAACATTTTGGAATAATCAGTTCCTAATCTAAAAAAAGGTGAAATTTTTGAATCATTCTCTTTGATATTAAAAATCAAATCCAAATTATTTTTAAAATCATTTGGAACATTAAGATAATCAAAATAAAATTCAAAATCCATCCCACGTACGATTAAATCGTCTAATTCATTTGAAAACGCACCAAAGCAAATCAATAACAAAAAAAACAGCTTTTTCATGAAACACCCTTAATCTTCATTAAAATCAAACTTAAGATTATAGCTAGTAAAAAGGATTACCTTTTTTTAATTTTTCAGTTGCAAATATCGCCATATTACCATTTGGGAATATGGCTCTGGCTTTTTCTAAACACTCAGCAGCTTCCAATCTCCTATTAATACGAATTAAAAAAGAACTTTTCACCAACTCTAGCAAATACTTTTGCCTATCATTAAGATTAACTCTTTCTGCCTTATCAATATAACTTTTTGCCAAGAGAACTTTATAAAAATCCCTATTTGATGCTCTAACCGTATAGAAGATAGACAAAGGAATAAAAACTCTGACATTATTACCATCTCTTTTTAAAGCCTCTTCTAAATGCCTCTTACCATTCACAAAATAAGAATACAACCTACTCCCATCATGAGGTATTAGATTTATAGCAAGTTCTCCCAATGCCCTAAAGTAATCTGATGGAATATTCTTTTTGAAAGAAATTTCAAATGCATAATTATAATTACTAATTAATTTTTGAATCAAATCATTATATTTATATGGATCATTAATCAAGTAAGAGACATCACACAAAACCAAAGACATAAGTAAATTTAAGTAATTATATTGAACACTTTCCCTTTTATATTTTATTAAAACATCATTTTCTATTTTTTGAAGTTCGTTTTTAAAAATTTTATCAGGTGCAAAAAAATCAAACTCAAAATTGCCAGAACAATACTTGGTATGGATGCTTTCTATTTTATCTATGTATATTTTGATATCCTTTTCAAAAGAGTACAAACTAATCTTTACTAAAAAAATTAACAATAACTTTAACATACAAAAACCTAGCCACAAACCCTAAATAGGTTACATATTAAATTCTTACTTAACTAATTTTTTATAGGAAAATCCATAAATAAATTTCCAGACTTATTTTGCTCTAAAACCATTTTATGAAAAGTTCCATCAGGAAATATGTCAGCAGCCTTTATTATATACTTAAGGCTTTCTTCTTGATTTCGAAGAAGAAAATAAGCCTGACTTATCCATATGTTTGCGAAATATTTTTCTACATCTGTTTGACTATACTTAAGTCCCAACTGAGCAAATGACAAAGTCTTATTCGGATCGCCTCCCGCAATCCTTGGAGCATATAAATACCAACTCGCGATAGAAGTATTGGCAAATGAGTTCTTACTATTAATTTTCAGGGAAGTCTCAAAATATCCTCTAGCCTCACTTGCAAGCTTACTTAAAGCTGAACCACCCATATACCTCAAGAGCATTAGATTAACATCTCCCAATATTCTATAAACATCGCTTTGAACAGTTTTGTCTAAATCTTTGAACTTTATTGATGTAATAAACTCTAAAAGAGCCTTATGAGTAGATTTTAAAACAGAATAACTTTTAGAAGAGTTCTTTCTTCCTTCTTTATTCTGAAGAAGTCTAGCGATTTGGTAATCAGCCAGATTAATAAAGTACAACTTAACATAAGGATCCATTTCACCCAATGTCTCTTTAAAATTATTAAGCCTATATATATAGGCATCCTCACCATTTTTTGTCGATAATTCTTCAATCTTACCTGAATAATAGCCTTCTAGTATTCTATAAAATTCTCTATTTGAAGAATCAAATGAATATAGATAAACAACATTAATAACTAATAATAAAAAGTAATAATTAATCCCTTTCATAACTCCTCTCCAACAAAATTTTAGCCCAAAAATCAAGACTTAAAAAGATAGAAAAAACAAACTCAACACTATTTTTTACATTCTAGATAAGACTGACCGTACAGAAATTTACATGATATATTAATTCTCTTATCAACTTAGATCGATAAATCCTCTGATATTACCTAACATGTACTGCCTTATCACATGTAATTTATGGCAAACTTACCTTGATAGTCATATCCTTATCTAAATCCAAGGCTTAAACGTCTTTAACCATAAAATTTGAATCCCTCACTGCTAAACACATCTTTTATAAATTCACATTCCGTTAATTCCCTTTGAACTCCTTAAATAATGCATCTCAATATTTGAGATAACAAAAAAATACTTGCAAGCCAAGAATACAATCAAAAAATTAAGATGACACTCAATGAACTACCAAGTATAATTTTAACATTTCATTAAAATAGTGATATTTATATTCATATCCATTAAAGCTTTTATCAACTCTATCAAAGTTCATTCTTAAAGTATGCAAGTTTTTTATAAATTCTATCCTTTCTAATTTTACATAATTTTAATTCTCTATATTACTACTCATACTAATCTCCTGTAAAATTTAATCCTTTAAAACCGAAAACCATTTATGTAAAATACCTATTCGAACATAAAATTTTATAGCAAAAGTTAACATCAAATTAACATATAAAAAAAAATTTTTTATAACAAGGGGTTTACTTTTTCATATCAATTGCTTTATCATTAAGGATGAATAAATCATAAACAAATAGGAGACTAAATATGAGGGACACAAAGACTATCAAACAGCCTACAAGCAAACACCAACATAAGCTTATAACTTTAATATCTACGCTCGCATACATAAACTCTAGATTTAAAAAATATAGCCAAGGTGATATTCTTTTCTACTTCAATGGTAACTTAAAACGAAATGGTCAATCTGAAGTTAAAATCAAGACTTTAAGGAATTATCTATACAAATTAGCAAAACAATTAAAGGTAACTACCAACTATCACAAACACTTAGGTATTAATATGGGTACTGAAGTTTACTATAAGCTTCAATACTCAAAAAAAGAATGCCACAACATAATCAATTATTACTTTCAAGAAATAAAAGAGAAGAGATTCCAAAATCGTGTTAATAAACAAATAGGCATTAATAATAATAAAAAGGACAATGTAGAATTAGAGCAGTCTATTTATAATAAACATAATAAGAAAAGAAGAGAAGAAAACGCTATTGCTAAACTTGAAGACTTTCAAACAAGAAAGTACGCTAAAAGATGTAATTTCAGAACTAACTTTTTCTATTCTATTCTCAAACTTAATCTAAACAAAGACACTAAAATAGACCTACTAAAGCGTCTCAAATTTTCTGAAAGATATCTTAAAGGACAATTCTTTAAAGAAAATAAAGATCATGCCTTTACTAAGAAAACTTTGAAGGAAAAACAAGAAAGACTTTCTTTAGTGCTTGAAGAAGTTAAGGAAAGATTAAAAAATCAGGGATATAACAACGAAGACTTAAAAATTCAAATAAATCTTGCATACGAAAGATATAAAAACAAGCCTCACTTCATACTAGAACAGGACAAGTACAAAGATTTAGAAACTATCATTTGTAAAATAAAAGGTACTCTTATCAAAAGTCCAAGTACAAGAGAGAGTAAACAGGAAATCAAGAACAATGTATTTAGCATACTGCTCGAACAACTGAAAACAACAATAGGAAGCAACATTTTAATACCGATATTAAAGACTTACTTAAATAAGCAAGTAAAATTAGAATACAGTAAGATACTAAGCAACCACTATTATCACGAGTTACGAGATCTAATAAATAAGCAAAAAATTATTTGAGGATTATTGAATTTAATCAAATTGTTAACTAAGGAACTTAAATGGAGAATATATTAGAAAATTTAAAAAAGAAAAAAATAGAAATAATACCTAAAGAAAAAAAGTCAATCTTTGTAAAGATTGAAAATATTAAAGGCAGAACAATATATCACACTAAAATTATGAGTGATTTATATGCATTTGGTGGTAACAAAAATCATAGAAACAGGTTTTTTATTTCATTTAGAGGTCTTTTTAATAGAGAGAAAATAGAATTTTTTTATTTATTTGCCATAAAGGAAAGCGATAAGTTTTTAGGCATTTATTATGGATACAGAAATCCGATAAAGAATGTTTTAACAAGATATAGAGATAATGGAATTACAAAAGCATATATATTTTCGAAGGCATACTATATAGAATTTAGATTTAAGAAAGGAAGTGTATTTTGTTATTTAAGGGGAATTAGTTATCTACTTAGAAAAGACAAGATAGAAACGAAATATTGCAGAACTTTACTCGAGATAATACAGAAATTAGAAATGGAAGTATATGAATTTTACAATGAGAAATTATCATATGGAGGCTTTATAACTAAATGGATAGAAAAAAACCAGAAATAATTACAGTTGCGAGTATCAAAGGTGGTGTTGGCAAAAGTACAAGTGCGATCATATTTGCAACACTTTTATCAAGACAATGTAAAGTGCTTTTAATTGATATTGATACACAAGCGTCAACTACTAGTTACTATCATAATAAATTAATAGATAAAAATATAAATATTGTGGAAACAAATATTTATAAAGCTTTAAACGAAACATTAGATATTAATGATTCTATCGTTAACATAAGCAATAATTTAGATTTTATCCCGAGTTATATTCATTTACATAAATTTGTTAGAGAGGCTATTCCTTTGAAAGAATTGAGACTAAAAGAGTGTCTATTTTTTTTAGAAATAAAATATGACTATATAATATTGGATACCAATCCTAGCTTAGATGCGACTTTAGCAAATGCTATATTACCAAGTAACTATATAATTGTACCTATGACAGCAGAAAAATGGGCAGTTGAAAGTTTAGAATTAATAGAATTTTATATGGAAGAACTAAGAATCAAGATTCCAATTTATATTCTTATAACTAGATTTAAAAACAATAATACTCATAAGCATTTGTTGAAATATGTGCGGTCAAAAGATGGATTTTTAGGTTTCATTCATGAAAGAGAAGATTTAAATAAAAAGATTGCAACAAATGAAAGTTTTGATTTAACTAAAGATTATATCAAAGACTATGAAAGTGCGTTAAATGAACTACTAAAAAGGAATAAAAATGGGAACTATTATATTAAATAATAGAATTTTGGATTCTAAGAAAGATATTAACTCAGCCAAATTGAGGAAAGATTTGGTTCGTTACAGTGAATTAAAGGAAAAACTTAAACAGAACTTTAGAAAGGAAATTTATTATAAAGTAGCAACCATTAGGATTCTAAAAGAGATAAAGGACAATGAATATTACAAGATGGATGGCTATAATAACTTTGATAGTTTTATAAAGAATTATAAACTTGCAAAAACTCAAGTTTATGCATATCTAAGATTGGCAAATGCAATAGAAGAAGGATTATTAGAGGAACAATACATAATTGAGAATGGTATTAATAATTCACTTTCATTAATAAAGAATCAGGAAAGCAAAACGGTAAAGAAATCAAAACAAAACCCAATAAAGCCACTGAGGTTTCAACTTGGAAATAGAGATAGTTATGATTTTTATAAGAAAAATGCTAAATTTACGAGTTTTTTAATGGATAAGATATTTAAAGATAAAAAAGATTTACTTGAAGAAATTATGAAAGAATATAAGGAGTTTGAAGGTAAGGGATAAGGAGAAGGTATGAACAATTTAGCAGCGTATAAAACAGAAGATCTAAGAAACGAATTTATAAGTAAAGGGTTTAGTGAAGAAGCAGTAGACTTTATATTATTACATAATGACAATTCTAATTATGAAATCTTGAGAGAAAAAATGAATTCCATAGAACAACAAATTATTGGTGTAGAAAAGAATTTACAAAAAGACATAAATCATTTAGATAGCGAAATGGACAATGTAGAAAAGAGTCTGCAAAAGGACATAGATAATTTAGATAATAAGATAGACAATATAAAGAATGAGCTTAGTAGTAAGATAGACAGCCTAGAAAAAAGTTTAAATGTTAGAATAGATAGTATAGAGAAGAGCCTACAAAAAGATATAGAAAATAATAATATGATACTGCTAGAAAGGCTTAATGCATTAAATAAGGTGTTAAAAGATGAAATAAAGAACAATAATGCTCTGTTGTTAGAGAAGTTTAAAGCAGGAAGTAGGGTAGTAAATCTTGTGTCATTAATAGGTATCCCAATAGTTACAGCGATTATTTTAGGATTAATAAACAGGTTCTTTTTAAATTGGTAAATACAATAGACAATAGATATAGGAAATAATATTAATATTTGTTGAACACAGGGTTGATATTATTGAAATAATGATGTATCCTATTGTTAGGTATTGTTCCTAACATTTGGAACATCCTATTTGTTTTATGAACAGCCTAGTAGCCATTAGAGCTTAGTTAAGAACTTTAATATTAAAGTTCTTAACTAAGCTCTAATGTTTTTGTATCTTTATTGTATGCATAAGGAAAATAATAAGTACGTTAATAGTAAGTTTTATTTGTGTAAATTATAATGAAGGAGTAAAGAACGATAGACAATAATTTAATTGGCATCCAAGTATTTCGAATAATAAAGAAAGTTAGAATGAAATAAGTAGGGTAGGACTTAAGTTACCAAATGTTAAGTATTGGGTATTTTAGGTTTAATTCAAAATTCGATTTCAGTATTAAAATGAATAATTTAAATATATATTTTAGAGATTGATAGTAGTGAATTGCCTTATATTTTAGTATATCAATTAATTATATTGAAATGGTAATTTCTTAAAAGGAATACTTATCCTTTAAGAAATGTTTTCATTTCCGAATACAGATTTATGTATAGGAGTTGATATAGCAAATCGATTATTCTTAGTATTTCGTAAATCTATCAAATTTGTAGTTAAAGGGAATAGACAAGTGAGTTTATTAATTTCATAAATACTCATAAAAAGAATTGCGTTCATGTCCAGTGTAATATACTAAAAATAATTTAATATATTAAATT
>NZ_CP018882.1 GCF_001936255.1 Borrelia anserina Es
GAAAAGTAATAATAAAAAATCATAAAATAAGTTTTGAGCTTCATTAGTCGGAGTAATAAGAGGCACTAATTACTAAAAGCAATAATACCAGTCACAACTTAGTGATTCTCCAAGTTATGTTTAATTGATCAAACGATATGAATATGCATACATCTTTTTAATTCAGAAAAGGATAGCATTATATGTATTTTGTTATTTTGATTTTAATTCTTTCCATGAAAGCTATAAAAATAAGACTTTTTCCTTTTCTAAATTACTATCATGGTACCTACAACTGATCATGTACAAATGAGTTGGATTCTAATTTTATTGCCAATCGTTTACCATAGGATAAATAAAGATATTACAATAGAACGGTAAGATCAAATAGCCAAATTAGTATTAATATTACGGTATAGTTAGTACAAATAATTCTCTACTTTTCCAAAAAACATAAGTTTTACCTGCATTGTAACTTAATCATCTCTAAAACGATTAAGTTACTAGATTTTAAAAATATTAATTAAAATCTTATTTTCAAAACTGGATTATAGTCTATAATAGTTCTATGGATATAAGATTTAAATAATAATTTTTGCTTTCTTTTACCAAGGTTATATATTTTTGTGTTATTTCAGAAGTATAAGCATACTTTAAAGCAAAGATATGTGAGTGGTAATTAGAATTGTAATTAAATCGAAGGAACAACTAATTTGATGAGAATATTCTCTAGTTCGTTTTTAAGGAATGCTTCGTTAATCCTAGTAGATATCCAAAATGATTTTTTACAATCAGGAGCTCTATCTGTTCCCCATGCTAATGAAATCATTCCTTTGATAAACCAGCTTCAAAAGTGTTTTGAGCATACTGTTGCAACCAAAGATTGGCACTGTGAGAACCACATAAGTTTTCTAAACAACGATAATCTTAAGGGCTGGCCTAAACATTGCATTCAAAATACATGGGGAGCAGAATTTCCAAAGGATCTAAATATCGAAAAAGTAAGAGCTGTTTTTCTAAAAGGACAAGATAAAAATGAAGATAGTTACAGTGGATTTTACAATGATTCTGAGAAGAAAAAAACAACAGGTCTTCTGGAATATCTTCGATCCAATTCAATTTACACAGTATTTGTAGTAGGCTTGACATTAGATTTTTGTGTGAAACAAACAATCATAGATGCCCATCACTTAGGATTTCAGTCTTATTTAATTACTGACGCCACGAAGAGTATATCTCCTTTTCCCGAGCTTATAATTACAGAACTTAAAAATATCGGTATATTAACCTGTTTAGCAAGCGATATTTTCGATAATCTCGATTTGACATAACTTCAGAAAGTAAAAATTTATATTTCCAGATCTTATCTACTTGCGATACTAGCAGTGACAATATAATCGATTCAATCGGAGGTGTTTTTTAAGTAATTTATTATTATCATGATTTTTTTGTACGTATATGTAGTACTTATGCTACTAGTAGAATTTGTTGATGTCCAAGGTTTTAAAATTTACAAATTTGTAGTACAATGAAAAGTTGTTATTTATGAGTGTCATGATAAATCTTTCATGTATTATCATTTTTTGGACCGTCATCTTAAGTAGTTGTAGTGTGGATAAGAGAGATAACATCAGCATTCGATCTTCTGAAGACAGTCTGAATACGCTACTATACAGTGATAATTTTGATCATAATGAGATTCAGAAAGATAAAGTTGATCGACATCTCTCTAAAGACAATAAAAGACGAATAAAAAAAAATAATACCAATCGAGTACATGTAGGTAGCGGGGATAAAAAAGTAATAGAAAAAGAAATCTTGAATGATAATAGAAGGGACCAAGAAATTTTAAGAGTAAATATTTTGGAAGTGGAAAAGTCAGATGGTTTGCCGATACAAGATAATATATTATCTTCCTTGGTGCAATATGATGTGGACCATATAGGATATATACGAAAATCCATTATCAACGATGAATTTTCTGAATCCAATGTAGTATCAAGAACAATATTGAGAAAAGATTTAATAGAAATTTATAAAAAAAGATTAAAAAATAACCTGAACGAAAAACAAAAAGAGGCATTAAAATTTCTGGAAAAAGCTTTAGCTAACAAGACAAATAAATTAGATAGTATCTTAATTTTAGACGAAGACGAAATAAAAAATATGCTTGATATAGTAAGTAAAAATTTAAACAGTATAAAAAAGTTTGAACCTATCAATGAGCTTATTTTAGATTTCAATAATTTAGATGATGGTAAGACCTCATTAAAGATAGTTGATGAAATGAGAGTAGAATATACAGAAGTCAAAAATGATATAAATGGGGGAATTGAACCTTCACTAGAGTATTATTTATCTGTAATAAATGCTCACTTCAATGATGATAATATAAGGTCTATTGTAGACAGTATTAATTCTATTGAAGTCTTACCATTTTTCTTCGGTTTTAGATTTGATGAAAATTCCCTTATGAGAAAAGATTAAGTAGATAACTGTATATAAGTTCTGAATAAAAAAAGATTGTTATTAAATCATTATGATATAGTATCTGCAATACTGTAAAGTAGTTGATTTTTCTTTATAAATTTAGGACAGCGAACTTTTATTTATTGTTATGTTTTGATTGGTGAATGTAAGTTTATTTTTGATTTTAAGATTTAACTCTTTAATAATTTTCTTAATATTTCTTAGAAGTTGGATTTTTGAGATGTACCATAATAATAATTATTTATTTTAAAATGCTAGAGCAGGTAACCTAAGATTTTTACATGTACAAATGAGGTTTACGAAATTACATATTTTAGATTAATATATAACATATAAATATTTTTAATTTTATTAATATGAAAGTGTTTATTTTATTCTTGCTTGTTTAAGGATTATTATATGAAAGTAATTAAGTTTCCTAAGAGAAAGAATTTGAAACAAATGGATATTGAAGCCTTTATAGCTCAAGTTGATTATACTACTGCACAGTTGGATAAAGAATTCAAAGAATTTCAGAAACAATATGGAACAGATAAAGGTCTTGATGATTGGATGATGCATATGGAAAAAGAAAGTCGAATCAAAAATCAGGCAATTCAGATAAAGGCTGAAACTTTAAGTTTTCTTTTTGAAAAAAGGCTTAATGATAATATAAGGAATAAGTAAGAGTATAACCTAAGATTAGATGTAATATTTATCTTTGAATCTTTTTATAACTTACCTTGTTTTGAAGTGAGAGTTTTAATTTTTTGATCATTTTAATGGAAATTGATGTGAATTATATTAAAGTTAAAAGGTAATTTAAGTTCAATGTAAAGCTAAGATGATAAAAATTATATATTATTTTAGTGCGAGAGAAATGAAGGGTGGGAGTGATGGATCTTGTTATAGATTCCTGCAAGATGCTTGCATATTTTAGTCTCGTTACAGATGTTAAATGGAAAAGTAAATCTTACAGATGTGTGATAAGTGTTGAAATAAGTGAAGTTAAAATCAAGGGCCAAGATATCACTTTATGGTAATTAATGCATCAAAAGTGCTTTATGACTCACTTGATCTTAATTAAGAGTTAAAGAATATCATATCACATCCAAACGTGTATTCAGAGCTGTGTAAGAAAAATTTTAGGCATAAATGAATGTATTTAGATATAATGAATTTATCTATTCTTAAAAGGTTAGTTATAATTTTTTAAGGGTACTTCTGAGTAACTAAGCAATCTTCAATAACCTTTTAGGTTATAATGAGATCAAAAAGCATCACTTGATTATATAAAGTAAGTACGCCTTAAGACCTGCCTAATTCACTATTATCTATTCCCACTGTAAATACTTACTCCTTATAGTTTAAAACTTTCTTTTTTACTTTCCAATTCTTATCAGACGCATTTATCAAGTATCGATATTTAATAATTTTATATTAAATAATTTAAAATAGTGATGTAAATTGTAAAGAGAAACATATCTTTGATGCTATTTAGTGGTCTTAAGTATAGCTAGTTTGTATTTAAATAGTATTAACTTTTTGACTTCTTAAAGAATTTTTATCATCTAAGAAAAGGTTAACTTCACACAATAAGTTTCTCGTTCTTTTGACTTATGAATATTCTTCACTAGGTGGGACAATAGTTTGTTTTTGACAGGAGTTGTGTAAATTCTTGTTGCTTAAACTTTGAATATATCAAAAGTGGTAATAAATGATCTGAGTTTTATGTCTTTTCAAACTGTAGTGAACACTTATAAAATTTATAAATAGGAATTAAAGGTTTTATAAGGAATTTTAATATAGAATTCCTAACAAAACCTTTAATTGGTTT